>DASWDU010000036.1 GCA_036395115.1 Thermoplasmata archaeon
ACGGGTGCGGGACATCGGCGTCGTGATGGACCTCGGCGTGCACGACATCGACATCATGCGGTACCTCGTCGGCGTGCCGATCGAGAGCGTCTTCGCCCTCGGCGGTCGGAAGATGCACGAGAAGTTCGAGGACCACGCGAACATCCTGCTCAAGTTCGCGAACGGGGTGAGCGGTTTCGTCGAGGTGAACTGGCTCACGCCGATGAAGGTCCGCCGGCTCAGCCTGACGTGCCTTCGGACCTTCGTCGAGGTCGACTACACGGAGCAGTCGATCACGGTGAGCGCGAGCACCTTGGGACCCCTGGATCCGTTCAACCTGTACGAACTTCCGCTCGAGCACCACTCCCAGCGGATCCACGTGAGGAAGGAGGAGCCGCTGAAGCGGGAACTGGAGGACTTCCTCGCAGCCGTGCGGGACAAACGCCCGCCTCTCGTGACGGGGGACGACGCCGTGGAGACGCTGCGCGTCGCGGAAGCCGCGACGGAGAGCCATCGGAAGGGGAAGGTCGTGGAGCTCCTCTGAGGCGACCCTCGCCGGCCTCAGAACTCGCCCTTGCCGATCGCCCGGTAGACGAAGCCCGCCTTGACGACCTCCGGGCCGTCGAACACGTTCCGTCCGTCGACGATCACGTGGCGGCGCATCGCGCGCCGGAGCCTCGCGAGGTCGAGCCTGCGGTACGCGTCGTGGGCCGTTACGATCGCGAGGCAATCGACGCCTCGGGTCGCCGCTTCGACGTCGCGGACGATCGTGTAGCCGCGTTCCGATCGGGCGAACGGATCGTGGATCACCACCTCCGCGCCGCGGCGTCGCAGCCCCTGCACGATCTCCTTCGCCGGCGTGTTCCGCGCGTCCTCCGTGTCCTCCCGGTACGCGAAGCCGAGGACCGCGACCCGCGCGCCCTTCAGCTTTCGGCCGGACGCGCCGAGCGCCTCCTCGACGAGACGCGCCATCCGGAGCGGCATGAAGTCGTTGACCGCGCGCGCCGTCGGGATGAGCTCGGGCTTCGTCTGCACCGCGGGCCCGACGAGGAGCCACGGGTCCTTCGGGATGCAGTGTCCACCGACGCCGGCGCCGGGCACGAGCATCATCCGGAACGGGCACGTGTTGACAAGCTCCCGCACCTCGTACGCGTCCACGCCGAGTTCCTCCGAGATCAGGGCGACCTCGTTCGCGAAGGCGATCTGCACGTCCCAGTACGCGTTCTCCGCGGTCTTGACGACCTCCGCGGTCGTCCAGTCCGTCGGATGGATCTCGGCCTTCACGAAGCGGCGGTAGAACGCGAGGCCTTTGCGCAGCGCGACCGGCTCGTCCGCCCCGAGGACGCGATGGAGCGTCGTCAGGTTCTCGAGGAGCTTGCCCGCCGTGAGCCGCTCGGGGCAGTGGACGACGTGGAAGTCCCGGCCCGCCTTCCGGCGTGACGCGCGCTCGAGCGCGGGCCGGACGACCTTCACCATCGTGCCCGGGGCGAGGGTCGATTCGATCGTCACGAGGGCGCCGTCTTTCAGGTGGCGGCCGACGGCTGCGAGCGCTCCCCGGAGCGCCTTGTACTCCGGGTCGTGGGTCGCGGGGTCGATCGGTGTCTCGACGCACACCGCGACGACGTCGGCATCGGCCGCGTCCGCGGGCTCGAGGGACGCGCGCAGGCGTCCCTTCGCGACTTGGACCTTCAAGAGGTCCGCGAGGCCCGGCTCGCGGCCGCGGAGCGGGCTGCGTCCCGCGTTCACCGCCTCGACTTTCTCCGGGTCGATGTCGATCCCGACGACGGACGCGCGGGTCGCGGCGACCGCCGCCGCGAGCGGCACGCCGACGTAGCCGAGGCCCACCACGGCGACCTTCACGGGCGCGCGCATGCGACCCAGCCGGATAAAAGTTTCAATCTTGTGCGCTGCAGCACGGGAGGAGCCGAGCGGAGCGGGGTGACGTCATGGTGTCGACCCAGACGTTGCAGAACCCAACCTCGCGACAAGAGTCGCGACAAGAGACGAGAACGGTTATATGTCGTCGCCCGCTCCCTCGGTCCGTGAAGATCGCGAGCGTCGTCGGCGCGCGACCGCAGTTCATCAAGGCCGCGCCGGTGAGCCGCGAAGTGCGTCAGCACAACGAGGAGATCCTCGTCCACACGGGCCAGCACCACGACGACAACATGTCCGAGGTCTTCTTCGAAGTCCTCGACATCCCGCGGCCCGACTACAACCTCGGCATCGGAGGCGGGAGCCCGGCGTGGCAGACGGCCGAGATGATCCGCGCCCTCGATGGCGTGCTCGAGAAGGAGCGGCCCGAGTTCGTCCTCGTGTACGGCGACACGAACTCGACCCTCGCCGGCGCGATCGTCGCGTCGAAGAGGGGCCTGCCCCTCGGCCACGTCGAGGCGGGGCTGCGCTCGTACAATCGAGCGATGCCGGAGGAAATCAACCGGATCGTCGCGGACCAGCTGTCCGTCCTCCTGTTCTGCCCGACGCAGACGGCCGTCGACAACCTCGAGCGCGAGGGGATCGAGCGGGGCGTGCACATGGTCGGGGACGTCATGTACGACATCGCGTTGCAGAGCGCGCAGGCCGCCCGGTCGCGCGACGTCGCGGCGCGGTTCGGCGTGACGCGGGGCGAGTACGTCCTCGCGACGCTGCACCGGCCGGGCAACGTGGACGACCGCGCGGTGCTCACGGGCATCGTGCGCGCCTTCGCGCGCTCGCGCCGGCCGATCGTCTTCCCGGTCCATCCCAGGACGCGCAAGAACCTGGAAGCGTTCGGGCTGTGGGACACGCTCCGCGCCCGCGTGAAGGCGATCGACCCGGTCGACTACCTCGACTTCATCGCGCTGGTGATGGGCGCGTGGAAGGTCGTCACGGATTCCGGCGGGGTGCAGAAGGAGGCATACTTCTTCGGCGTCCCGTGCGTCACGCTCCGCGACGAGACGGAGTGGATCGAGACGGTCGAGGACGGGTGGAACGCCCTCGTCGGCACGGAGCCGGAGGACATCCTCGACGCGATCGAGAAGTTCAATCCGGCCGGCACGAAGTCGAAGTCGTTCGGGGACGGCCACGCCGCGGAGAAGATCGCCCGGATCCTCGACAAGTTCGTGTGATGGGGTCGGGCGACCGAGACATCCGCTCCGGTGCGCCTCCCGGCGGCGCTTCCGGTCTCGGGTTACTCCGCCTCCACGATCGCCTTCGCGAGGAAGAATCGGCCGTCCTCGAAATTGAGCGAGTACACGCCGGTCTCGTGGTTGACCTTCCGCATCTTCACAATCTGGAGGCGCCGCTGCACCTCGGTCTCGTGGATTTCGAAACGGGTGAGTCGGAGGATGCCGTCGGAAAGGAACTCGACCCCGTAGTTGTTCGGGGAGGGGCCCGCGAGCGGCACCTCGGAGATCACGAAGTTCGTCGTGCCGAGGTCCCGGAGGAACCCGAACAGCTGGAAGACCTCCTCGCGCGGCTTCGACGGGTTGACGAAGGCGAGGAGCGCCTCGAGGGAATCCAAGACGAGCGCCTCGTACCGGTTGCCATCGACCCCTTCGCGCAACAGCTTCCGGAGGATGGTGAGCCAGTTCCCCGAAGAGCCCGCCTTGTCGACCTCCAAGCGGAGCCGGCCGAGGTCCAAGATGTCGGGGCCGCGGGAATTCCCCTGGACCTCCTCTGGCATCCCCATCGCCGCCATGGCCTCCGTGATGCTCTCCGTCGCCTCCTCGAGCGAGACGTAGAGGCACGGGATGCCGCGCCGCTGGTTGTGGTACAGGATGCTGTAGGTGAGCGCGGTCTTCATCGTCCCGGGCCCGCCGAGGACGAGCACCGTGTGCTTCCTCGGGATGCCCCCGCCGAGCGCGGCGTCTAGCCCACGGACGTACGTGGGCAACGCGGACGACATTTGCGGATGCCTCGTCCTCTGGAGGCATAAGGCTTGTCCATCTGCAATCGGACCTGATAACGGAGGCGGCTGCGCCGAACACGACGCGTCACGGCAGCGGCATCACGACTTCCATCTCCTTCTTGAGACGGCGGAGATCCTCGACCGGGATAATCCCCGGGGCCACGGACACGAGGAGCATGTGATCCGTCCGGGCGACCCGATCGACGAGGAGCCGCACCAAGCGAAGGACGCTCCCGAAGTTGTTGTTGTCGCTCAGGAATTCGAGCCCCTCGAGGAATACGGCGCCGCGCGCCTCGGCCCCCAAGAATTCCTCGATGAGTAGGACGGTCCGCTCCAGGGAAGGCGTGAGGAGCCCGTCCCCCCGGAGGCTCCCCCGGTCCACGAGCCGGTACGACCGGATCGTCGACGCCTCGCGGGCGGCGCCGTCGAAGCGCAGGTCGACACGGCTGATCGCGAGGATTGGGCGTGTCCCGCCGTCCAAGTCCTGGAGGAGGTGCAGGGACGCCTCGGGGTGCGGCTCCTCGACGAGGTAGGCGTGGCCCGGCCGGATTTCCAGCGGGGCGCGAGGTCCTTTCGGCGGCGCGGGCTCGTCACGGCCGCGCCTCCCGCGGATCCAGAACGCGAACGCGAAGCCGCCCGCGACGATCGCGAGGAGGAGCCCGAGGCCCCACGCGAGCGCCCACGGAGCCCCGCCATCCGGGACGGTGGACACGGCGACGAGGTCGAGCCGGAGGGTCGCCTGGACCGCGTCGTCGGCGCCGGCGTCGACGTAGCGGACCCGGACGGTCCCGCCGCTCCGTTCGTCCGGAAACAAGGTCGCGTTGTGGTACGCGTCCGAGGCGCCGAACGGCGCTCCGAGTCGGACGTCCCACGAGGCCGACGTGAAGTTCCACACCTCGACGTTCGCGTTCTCCGGCCCTGCGGAGATCGCGCCGCGGATTTCGAGGACGGGGGAGCCGCCGGAGATCCCCGTGAGGTTCTGCACGACCGCGAGCCGGTAGCCCGTGACCGTCGTCACGACCGCCGCGTAGTCGAGCCACAGGGAGGTCGGGCTCGGACTCGAGCCGGCGGCGTCGACGAACCGCACGGCAGGGGAGCCGCTGTTGTACTCCGCCGGCGTGAGGTCGTAGGCGAGGGTCTGGCGGCTCGTCCCGTTGACTGTCCCGCGGGCGTTCCACGCGGCAGGCGGCGTGAGCACCTCGACGGAGATGTTGTCGCCCAGGATTCGACCGGCGAGGGTGAGCGTCTGCGGGGCACCCGCCGGGACCGAGGTCCACAGGTAGCGCACGTCGAGCTCGTAGGAGGACGAGTACGTGTAGACGACGCGGATCGCGTTGGCGTCCAGTTGGACGGACCCCCCGGCGGTCGCCGTGAACCGGGCCGCGACGCGGTTCGCGTCCGAGTACGACCAGGCGCGGCAGGCGGTGAAGTTCGTGAACGTGTAGGAGGGCGGGTCGGTCTTCGGGAGCGGGCCCGACGATACGCTCGGACACCAGCTCCCGCCGTCGTTCCACGACAAGGAGAGGTAGAACTGGCCGTTGTTCGAGTACGCCATGTACCCGAGCTCGATGCTCGCGATCGTCGACCCGGCAGGGACCGAGAGCCCGTAGTCGAGGTAAACGCAGGCGTCGCCCCCGTTGCCCGTCGCGGTGTACGTGTCCGGTTGGATCCCGAGGTTGCCCCACTGGAACGTGCACGTTCCCACGGTCGCCGGGTTGCGGGTGACCGTGTTCGTCGCGGGGGTCCCCGTGCCGACCTCGGTGTAAAGGATCTCGGAGCCGTCGAGCGACGCGATCCCGGCGGGGAACGTCCCGCTCACCGGTTCGGCGAGGAGGAGCGTCTGGCTCACAGGGGTCGACGGCACCTGCGTCGTCGTGAGCGACTCCGTGAGGGTCTCGGACTGTCCGTCGGCGGCTCCCGTGGCGGACGGCCCGGAGGTCGTGCCGACGATCACCTGTTCCTCCGTGACCCCGTACGTCCCCGCCTCGGCGGGCGAGAGGACGAGCGTCGACGCGATGAGGAGGGCGGCGAACAGCAGTGCCTCTCGATGCCGCCGGCTGTGGAGACGCATTCCTTTGCTCGACGAGCTATGCCGGCATATGGGTTTGCCTCTCATTTTCGGGGGCGATAGCCGATGCGGTTCGACGCCCCCATGCGATCCGTCGCGGCTCCTCCAGGCCGGCGTGCCGGCTCCCTCATCCGCTTAAGGCCGTGCGCCTTCCCGAAGGGCCGTGGACGTCTCGTCGGTCGTCGCCCTCGGGATCGTCGTCCTCGCGACCGCGTACGCGTTCGTCCGCAGGGCGCTCTTGTCCCTCACGTACGCCGTGGCGATCCTGGTGGTGTACGCGCTCGAAGTCGCGTCCGGCTTCGGCATCGTGGACACGCTGGGCCTCGTTTCCGCGCCGGGGCAAGCCCCCGCGCCGTGGTCCTGGGTCACATTCCAGTTCGTGCACGCATCGGAGACCCATGTGTTCCTGAACCTCCTCGGCCTCGTGTTCCTCTCGCCGACGTTCGAGGAGCGCGTCGGGAGTCCAAGGTGGGCGATCCTGTACTTCGCGGGCGGAGCGTTCGGGGCGTTCGCCTTCCTGGTCGTCAACCTGGGCCACCCGATCGTCCTCGTCGGCGCGTCCGCGGGCATTTCGGCGGTCTTCGGGGCGTACGGGCGGCTGTACCCGCGGGACCGCGTCACGCTGTTCCTCCCGATCCCGGGCGTCCCCGCGATCCCCGTCGCGCAGCTCGTGGTGATCTTCCTCGTCCTCGAGCTGCTGCTCGGCTTCTTCGGCCCGTCGGGCATCGCGTGGCAGGCCCACGCGGCCGGGATCGCCTTCGGGTTCGCCGCCGCGCCCGCCGTGATGCGCCTGCCCATGCCGGGCCGAAGGCGAGCGGCGAAGCCGACGCGGATCGACGGCCTCCGGGACCTAGCGACGACGCCGGAGCTGCGGGCGATCCTGGAGGAGGCCGCCCGCGCGGACCTCCCGGAGACGCGCAACGCGTGGATCGAGAAGCTCGTCGCGAGCGCACGCTGCCCGCAGTGCGGCGGGACCCTTCGGCTGCGGTTCGGGCGACTCGCGAGCCCTTGCGGGTGGCGGCGTAGCCTTTGACCGGCCCGCCGACTCCCCTCCGACGAAGCCTCCTCGGTTTGGCCTAACATGTTAGCCCACGCGCTGACGAGCGCATTCACCCACCCCTGCGAAACATTATTATATGGCCATACACATATATATATCCGGTGACAGCGTGATCGATGGCTACCAAGGAGAGAGGATCTTGCTTTCGTACGACGCCACCGGGACCTCGCGGCCTGCAGCGGTGCAGGTGTGCCGCTTGATCTTCGGGCGGAGACGGACCGACCGCCACGGACGGGTGCGCGACGAGCCGGGGTTCATCCACAGGCCCGGAGTCGTGTGGATCGGGCAGAGCGTGCTGATCCTTCCTCCGCGGGATGCGGAGGAACTTGCGGGGAAGCTCACCCGTCTGCGTGTGCGCGTCGCCACGGCGCCCGTAGCGATTGCTCATCCGATGCTCGAACGGTTCCGTCGGCCCTCCGCGCCGTTGGCCTAACATGTTAGCCCGAAGGCCTCGCGGCGGGAAGGGACGCGCGGCACATGCCGAAGCGTTACGAACGGTTTCCCGGAGGGACTTCAACACCTTGTCGAGGTCGGGATCGTTGGCCTAACTTGTTAGCCCAGAGCCCGCCTCGGCACCGGCAGCCGACGCGACGTCGGGCTCAATCCGGACGGACTAAGGGGAAGGCGCGGCCCCCGCCCTGCCGCTCGATCATCCATCTCGGGTACGTCGCTTTCGGCTTCGTGAGGGCTTCGAGCTCCTCGAGCTGCTTCGCGGTCAGATGGACGTCGATTGCGCCGAGGTCCTCGTCCAGCTGCTCGATCGACCGCGCGCCCACGAGGACGATATGCTTGCGTTCGGCGAGCCACGCAAGGGCGACCTGCGCGGGCGTGCACCCTTGCTCCTTCGCGACGGCGCGGACCTTCTCGACGACATCCCACCCCGTTGCCTCGTCGAACGGCGGGAAGGTGAACCCGCGGTCCCCCATCCGACTGCCGGGGGAGGGCGCCTCGCCTTTCGCGTACTTCCCCGAGAGGACGCCGCCGTGCAACGGGCTCCATACGAGCAGGCTCGTCCCGCTGAACCTCAGGAAGGGGAGGACCTCGTGCTCGATGTCCCGGTTGAGGAGGCTGTAGCTCATCTGCGCGGTTTCGTACCGCGCGTACCCGCGTTCCTCGCACCGCGCTTGGACCGTCGCGATCTGCCATGCGGCGAAGTTCGAGAGCCCCGGATAGATCACGACGCCGTCGTCGACGAGGTCCTGCATCGCCTCGATGCTCTCGTCGAGCGGGACCTCCGGGTCCCATCCGTGGAACTGGTAGAGGTCGATCCACGTCGTCCCGAGGCGCTCGAGGCTCTTCCGGACGGCGTTGCGGATGTGGTGGCGTGACAGCCCGATCTCGTTGACCCCGGGTCCCGTGCGCCCGCGCACCTTCGTCGCGAGCACGACTTGGTCTCGCCAAGGCTTCAGCGCGCGGCCGAGCGTCGTCTCCGACTCCCCCTCGTCGTACACGTCGGCGGTGTCGAACAGGTTCACGCCGGCGTCGATCGCCCGCGCGACGATCTTGTCGACGGCGTCTTGCGCGAGGCCGCCAAGCTTCCAGGCGTTCCGCTCTCCGAACGTCATCGCGCCGAGGCTCAGCAGGGAGACATGGACGCCCGTGCGGCCGAGGGGCGTGTACCGCATGTTCGAGCCCATGCCGCCCGCCACGCCGAGACGCGGCATAAGGCTGACGTCGGTTTGCCGGGCCGCAAGGCGGTGCGTGGGATCGGATCTCGGTACTTGGATCGGGGACGACCATTGTGGCCTAACATGCTAGGCCATGAATCGCCTCCTCCAGATGTGCGGGTCGTGGGCTAACAAGTTAGTCCAAGGTCCCATGCGTCGGCAGGCCATGCGGGCCATGGGCGCCACAAACCCTTTTCCACGACCCCGCGTTCGACTCGGACGATGGCGGCCCCGAGCGCCCTCGTCCTGACGTGCGGACAGTGCGGCGAGACCGCCCCGCATCGCGTGTTGCGCGGCAAGATCGGAGGGGGCGACGAGATCGTCTTCGAGGGCGTCGTCAAGTGCTCCGCGTGCGACTTCGTTTCGTCCGTGGTGACGCGGGAGCCGAAGCCGATCGACGTGCCGCTCGTCGTGTCGTGGCTCGACCAATCCGAGAAGACGTCGCTCGAGTTCTCCCCCGAGGAGGACGTCCGCGTGGGGGAGGAGCTCGACCTCGGCGACTCGCGCATCGCGATCACCGCGATCGAAGTCGGCGGCCGGCGCGTCGACGGCGCGAAAGCGAAGGAGGTCGCGACGCTCTGGGCGAAGCGGATCGACCAGGTCCGCGTGAAGTTCAGCGTGAACAAGGGGAACCGCACGGTGCCGCACGAGGTCCTCGCGGCGGCCGACGAAGAGTTCGAGATCGGGGAGATCGTCGACCTCGGAAAGGTCCGGGCGGTCGTGCACCACATCCGAACCCGCATGAGGACGGTCCGCGATGGCCGTGTCCGCGCGGACGAGATCGTGCGGATGTACGGGCGGGTCGTGCGCGAGCGGACGTCGCGGTAGTCGGGGACTGCTGGTGGACTTCGGTCGAGCAAGGCTCAAAGGTTCCCACGCGGTTCCCTCCACTGCGAATGGGAGCGGCTTGAACTGGTCTCCTGGCACGACCCGTTGCAACTATCCGCCCTCGAAGCGATGTCGCGAGCGCTCAAGGCTGTCAAGCGCGCGAAGGAGCGCGGCGTTGACGTCCGCCCGGCGCGGGCGACGACTAAGGAATGCGCGAAGGCGTTCCGGGCGAGGGACTACGATCGGGTGGTCCGACTCGCCGAGGATCTCATCGAACGCATGACGGGTGGGGGAGGATCGCTACCGTAGAACGGCGTATGAAGGTCACATCGAACGGATCGCCCGCGGCCATCGCCTTTCCCCATGCGGACGGCCTCTGGCTTCACATCCGTACCCGGCGCGCCCGCGCGAGGCAAAGCGTTATCGTCGAGGCCGGGATGGTCACGTCCCGATGATCACGCTCCTCGGTGTCGGCCACGTCTTCGACATCGGCCGGGCGATCCGCGCGGAGGTCCTCGCGCGCCGCCCGCGCGTGGTCGCGCTCGAGCTCGATCCGGCTCGCTACCAAGCGCTCATGGGCCGCGAGCCCCGAGCCCGGGGCCTGTCGCCGCTCGCGCTGCTCGCTCAATTCCAGATCCGGATCGCACGGCAGTACGGCGTCGAGGTCGGGGACGAGATGGTCGCGGCCGCGAAGGCGGCGCAGGAGGTCGGCAGCGAGGTCGCGCTCATCGACCAGGACTCCCGTGCCGTGCTCGGACGCGTGTGGCGGGAGATGTCGTTCGGGGAGCGCGTGCGCCTCCTCGTGTCCGCGATCGGCGGCCTCTTCACCCGAAAGGAGAGGGTCGAGGCGGAGCTCCAGCGGTTCTACGCGGACGAGCGGGGTTTCATCGAGGAGTTCGCCCGGGAGCTGCCGACGGCGAAGCGCATCCTGATCGACGAGAGGGACGCGCTCATGGCCTCGACGCTGCGGCAGGTCGCGGACGCGAAGGGCGACGTCGTCGCGGTCGTGGGCGAGGGCCACATCGAGGGGTTGCGCCGCCATCTCGCCGGCGTCGCGGTCGACGTCGTGCACCTGCAGGACCTGCGGTCCGCCCCGCCCGGCCCGAACGCAAGCGCGAGCGTGACCGTTCACCTATGACGTCGGGGCGGCCGCGGGAGCCAACGTGGGACGCGGGCCGCGTACGCCCGGTAGGCGTCGCCGAACCGGGCCTCGAGGGTCGCCTCTTCGCGGAGCATCGCGAGGTGGACCGGCACGGCGAGCGCCACGACAATCGCCACCGCGGACACGGAGCCCACGAGGACGGACAGGCCGATAAGCGCGGCGGCGTGCGACATCGCAATCGGATTCCGCGTCCACGCGTACGGCCCGACCGTCACGAGGACCGCGGGTGGCGCCGTCGGGTTCGGCGTGCCACGGCCGACGCGGGCGAAGAGGGCGAAGCACCACGCGAGGCCCGCGACGCCGACCGCGAAGAGCCCGAGGCCGATCCACGGGATCGGCGAGGGCCAGGGCGCGACACGGAGCCACCGATCCACCTGGAGGCCGGCCCAGGGAACGCCGACGTACAGGAGGGCGAACAGGACCGCCATCTCGGACCACGCGACGATCCGACGCCACACGGGCCCACGCATGCCTGCGGGGTATTTCCGGGATTGGGCCTAACATGTTAGGCCACGCGCCTCACGGTTCGCGGGCCTGCCGCGAACGCTTAAGGGGGCCCTGCCTATCGCGACCTTCGAATGGCGGTGCTGGACCCCGCGAAGGAAGCGACGACGGCCTTCCTCAAGGTTCACTTTCGCCGCTACTACGAATCGACGAAGCCGACCCTCCCGGACCGCTATGCGAAGCGCGAGTTCGGTTTCATGTTCTGGACCCCGGGGATCGTGCAGCGCCACAAGGGGTTCTTGCACCCAGACGATCTGCGGACGTTCCTGACGGGCCACGTGCCCGCCCACGCGTACTACTCGTCCGCGTACTACGAGAACCCGGCCGCGCCGACGATGGAGGACAAGGGCTGGCTCGGCGCCGACCTGATCTTCGACCTCGATGCGGACCACCTGCCGAACGCCTCGAAGATGACGTACCCGGAGATGCTCGAGGCGATCCGCCTGAAGATCCTCCACCTCTACGACGATTTCCTCGTCTCGGATTTCGGCTTCGACGAGAAAGCGATGCGGCTCGTGTTCTCGGGCGGCCGGGGGTACCACATCCACGTCTTCGACGAGCGCGTATGGGGCCTCGGATCCCACGAGCGGCGGGAGATCGTGGACTGGATCACCGCGAAAGGGCTCGACGCGCAAGCCGCGTTCCGCGAATCCGCATTCGATTCGAGTGAATTCAAAGGCCACACGCGCGTCAAGAAGCGGGTCGTCGGGCCTCGGCGCGGCGAGCCGGGATGGCCGGGAAAGATCGCGCGGGGCATCGATGAGCTCCTCGTCCGGCTTGAGACGATGGGACGGGAGGGCGCGGTCGGCTTCATGACCTCCTTCGAAGGGGTCGATCGCGCGGCCGCGGAGTCCCTCTACGAGAGCCTCTTCAAGATCCGAGCGACGAGCCCTCGCCCCATCCGGGCTGTCGATCGCGTGCGCGAAGGCCAGCTCGAGGCGCTGCCGGACCGGGCGAGAGACCTCTTGGTGCGGCTCGTCGTCGACGTTCAACAGATCCGACTCGATGAACGCGCGGGCGTACCCCTCGAGGGCATCGTCCAGCGCGGCGAGACGGACGAGCCCGTGACCTCGGACATCAAGCGGCTCATCCGCATGCCGTCCTCGCTGCACGGCAAGACGGGGCTGGAAGTGGTCCCGCTGACCCGCGACGCGATCGACGATTTCCGCCCGCTCCGCGACGCCGTGCCGGCGGCGTGGACGGACGGCCGCGTCCGCGTCCTCCTCAAGACCAAGGTCAATCTGGACCTTCGAGACGAAACGTTCGCCTTGGAATCCGGAGCGAGCGACGTCCCGCAGTACCTGGCCGTCTTCCTCGCGGCCCGGGGTCTCGCGACCGTCGCGCCCGACGCCTGACCTCCGGCGCGAGCAAGTATACCGGCCGAGAATGGGGCCGAAAACCCTATCCCGCCCCGCAGGGACTCGGTACGAGAGAGGCCGAGCCATCCATGCTGGCGTACCAAGACCGGCTCCAAGGGACGGACCGTCTCTTGCGCATCCGCCGCATCCGCAAGGCGGCGTTCGGCGGCCTGCTCGCCCTCACCCTCGTCCTGATCGGCGCACGGCTCGGTAGCGAGGGCGCGAGCCTCAAGCCGTTCTTCCTGCCGATCAACGGCATCATCGAGGTCTCCCTGATCATGGGCCTCGTCGCCTCGATGCTCGGGCTGTACCTGAGGAACCTCGAGATCCACAACGTCGTGCGCGACAACCAGCGCTACCTCATGGCGAAGTCCTCGATGGCCCGGGCGTCCCGCGCGGCCGGATTCTCGGTCGGGATTGCGGTCGTCCTCCTCCTGGCCGTAACGCCGTCCGTCGCCGGGGCCCTGTTCTCGGATCCGCCGCAGGTCGTGTCGCTCGACCGGTTCGCCACCGAGACGATCGCGTTTACGAGCCCGGATGCGCTCGGCGTCTCGTTCGCGACGCGCGCGATCGTCACCGTGACGAACGGCTCGGTGTACGTCGAGGTGCGGCGGAACAACGTGACGCTCAAGTCGGCGACGCTGACGGCGACGGATCGCGTGCCGTTCGACATCGAGCCGACGATGTGGGCTTCCCTCGCGAACTGGTCGCTCGTCTTCCGGAATCAGGCGAACGGCGTGACGTACCTGACGTACGTCCTGCAGAAGGGCGTCGTGCCGACCTTCTTCTCGACCGTGCCCTTCCTCCTCTTCCTGTACGGCGCGGCGCAGCTCGGCTGGTGGGGCGGCCTCCGGCCGATCCGCGAGCGGTCGAAGGCCTCGAGCCTGTCCGCCGCGCGCCACGTCGATTCCGGCGAACGGGTGTACGACCCCGAGGCGGTGGCGCCGATGCCCGAACCCCCCGAGATGGCGTTCGAGGTCGCGACGGCTCCGCCGCCCCCGCCTCCCCTTTCCCCGCTCCCTCCGCCGCCCGAGCCCCCGGACATCGCAGCGCCTGCGGCAAGGGTCGAGCCGCCAACGCCCGCGCCCCGCCCTCCGGTCCGGGAACCCGAGACGCCGGCCGGCCTCGTCGCGAAGGGCGCCTCGGCGATGGGCGCGACCGCGTACGAGACGGCGCTCGCGAGGTACGAAGAGGCGTTGAGGCTCGATCCAGCGTACGTCCCCGCCGCCGTCGGACGCGCGGCCGCGCTGGCGCGGCTCGACCGCCGCCCCGAGGCCGTCGAGGCGTATCGAGACGTCCTGTCGAACGATCCCGGCCACGTCGACGCCCTGCGAGGCCTCGCACGCCTCTCGGCAGCCGACCGCCAATGGCGGGAGTGCCTCGAGGCCGTCGACGGCCTGCTCCGCTCATGGCCGAGCGACGCCCCCGCGCTCGAGATGAAAGGCGATGCGCTCGCGGCGCTCGGACGCCGACCGGAAGCTCTCGCGGCTTACGAAAGCGCGGCGGCGATCGATCCGGGGAACGGGATCGTCCACCAGAAGATCGAGGAGGTCCGCGTGGACGTGCCGGGACTCCTGAGCCGCGCCCTGATCGCGAGTGCGAGCGGGAACTATCCGGCGGCATTGACCCTGTTCGACAACATCCTCGAGGTCGATCCGACGAACGGGAACGCGCTGATCGGCAAGGCGGTCGCCTACCGGCGAAGCGGCAAGCCGCAGGAAGCGCTGAACTGCCTCGACCTCGTCCTCGGGGTGCAGGCGACGAACGCGTCCGCCCTGTTGAACCGGGGGACCATCTTGGTCCAGGAAGGCGACCTCCAAGGCGCGCTCGACACGTTCGACCGCCTCACCCATCTCTACCCCGGCGACTCGGAGGCGTGGGCCGCGCAGGGCGAGGTCCTGGCGAAGATGGGCCGCCATGACGACGCGATGTGGATGTTCACGGAGGCGCTCAAGCTCAGCCCCGGCGACGAAGGAATCCAGCGGCACATCCTCGAGCTCGAGGCGGCGCGGACCGCCCCGGCCGACGTGTCCGATGAGCTGCGCACGATCAAAGGCGTCGGGGCGGCGCGGGCGAAGGCGCTCGTCGACGCGGGCTTCAAGACCGCGGAGGACTTCGCGAGGGCGAGCGCGAAAGACCTCATGGCCGTGCGCGGCGTCACGCGGAAAATCGCGGAAGACCTCGTCGCGCATTTCAAGGCGGCGCTCGAAACCCCGAAGACATCGCGCTGACTCGACGGGATCCAGCAGCCCGGCGGGCAGGCGCCCCTGGGGGCCTTGGACATAGCTTAACGGCCTAAGCCGATGCACCACAAGAAACGGCCGAATGACATCGCAACGAGCGAACGCCATTCGGTCCCAGCGAGGCGATCTCCGCGTCCGAGCCCTTCGAAACCGCCGCAGCGGAAGCGTCGGTCCTCCTTCCGCTTCGCCCGGGCATGACGTACGCGGCCCTCTGGACGATTTTCTTTATCTTGCTCGCGGCGGTCGTCATCATCCCGACGGGGTCGCTCCTCACGGGCCATCTAAACGAGCAGGCCGCAGTTCCGATCACGTTCTTTTCCGTGCTGTCGCTCCTGACGTATCTGGGAATCCGCCGGTACCGCGTCACGCGCTTCCTCCTCGTCGGCAACATGGGGATCCGCTTGTTCGGAGGTTCTGTCCCGATCCGGAACCTGTCGTGGACCCGCGTCCGGAAGGTCCGCTTCAACCGGGAGTCCGTCGAAAACCAGAGTGGCCTGGTCCTCCGTATCCTAGCGAGACCTCCCACCCGTAGAATCTCCATCAACAACGTTTACTACACAATCCCGGAGTCGGACTTCCTCGAGGCAGCGGACGCTATCCTGAGGATGGCCCGCGAGCGAGGCATCCCGACCGATCGCCGCCTGGAGGGCAAGCGGGCCCGGACCGATGTGTCGCTCGGCGAGGCAGCAACCTCGCCCGCCGAAACGAGCGCACAGCGCGAGGAACGCCGCAAACTCTATCACGAAATGGCCCGGAGGGAGATGCGGGGTCAGCCGAGGGCGGCGCGAGCGGTCCTCCCGCTTTCGTGGGCGCAACGCCGAGGAATCCGGTCCTTCCGGCAGATTTTCGGACCTCGCAATCCGGGATATTTCGTGGCCGCGGTGCTGTTCCTCTTCTTCGCCCTGTTCTCCCTGATCGTGCCCGGGCTGTGGTCCACGCCAGATCCCGTCCGAATCGTTTTCTATGGGTACCTCGTGACGGCGCTCGCCCTGTGGATCGTTTGGGAAGACGTGCCGAAGACGCCCCATCAGTTCGAGCAGATGCGACGGTTCGGGAACAGGGGATTCCGGATTCTCGGAATGGCGGCGCTTGTCCTCGTCCTCGTCGGGGGCGCTGCCTGGGGGACCACGGGGTACTTGGCGGCGGGTGCGGCCATGTTCGCCGGATTCGCCGCCGGATGCCTCTGGGGATTTCTCGTCTGCCGAATCGACGAGTGCTCGTATTGCGGCGGGCTGACCCCCTTCCGACGAGAAGCGGACAAGTGGGTTTGCACCCGTTGCGGGCAAGCCCGCTAAACCGCCGGCCTCGCCCGGCAGCCTCGGGCAATCGGCTCCTTCGCCGTTTCCCTCCCCAAGTTTTAAAGTAGCCGGGTCCCTTGCCACGCCGTTCCATGAAGGCGTTTCGGATCAGCGGCCGCTTCCGCATGGGGCGTGCATGGCAGGCGTACGCGAAGGAGATCGCCGCCGCGGACGAGGCGGCCGCCCGAGAGAAGCTCCTGTCGGTCCTCGGGAGCCAGCACGGCGTGCCGCGGAAGTACATCGCGATCCAGACGGTCGAGGAGGTCCCGGCCGACGGGCTGACGGACCCCGCGGTCCGGTACGCCGTCGAGGGGGGCCCGTGAGCGGCTCCGAGGCGGACCTGCGTCGTGGGATGGCGGTGCTCGACCAGTTCCGCGAGCAGATCGAGGCGCTCGGCCAGCAGCAGTCGATCATCCGAATCTCGCTCGAGGAGCACATGCGCGCGCGGGAGACCCTCTCCCGCTACGAGGACGCGGGCAAGGGCGCGGAGGTGCTCGTGCCCGTCGGCGCGAACTCGTTCCTCGTCGCCGAGTCGAGGGACGTCACGAAGGCGTTCGTCTCGATCGGCTCGGACCTCGTGGTCTACGACGACATCGCGACGCAAATCGAGCGGCTCGACGGGCGCATCCGGTCGATCACGGACGCGGCGAACGCGGTCGGCCAGCGCCTCGCGGAGCTGCAGCGGCGCGCGGAGGCCCAGGGCGAGGCGGTGCAAGACCTGTACGAGCGCCTGCAGGGGCAGGCCGGGTCGGGCGAGCGGAGCTAGATGTTCAAGGGGCTCCGGGAGCGGCTCGCGGGCGTGCAGGAGAAGGCGGACGCCGAGGCCGCGCCCGCCGCAATCGGCGACGCCGGCCGCAAGATCAACGAGGAGAAACTCGAAGAGGTCCTCTACGACCTGGAGATCGCCCTCCTGGAATCGGACGTGGCGTTCCCCGTGGCCAAGGAGATCGTGGACCGCCTCGCCGACGACCTGGCGGGCAAGCGGGTCGCGCGGGACGCGTCCCTCGCGGACGCCGTGGGGGCCGCGTTGCGCGACGCCCTCACGCACGTGCTGAGCGTCCCGCCGATCGACTTCTTCGGCCTCATCGAGCGAGGCCCACGGCCGTTCGTCGTCATGTTCGTCGGGGTGAACGGCACGGGGAAGACGACGACGATCGCCAAGCTCGCGTACCACATCCAGAAGAAGGGCTACACCTGCGTCGTGGCTGCCGCGGACACGTTCCGCGCGGGGGCGATCGAGCAGCTCGAGAAGCACGCCGAGGCGGTCGGCTTCAAGCTCATCAAGCACAAGGCCGGCGCCGACCCCGCGGCCGTCGCGTTCGACGCGGTCGAG
Source organism: Thermoplasmata archaeon (assembly GCA_036395115.1). NCBI lineage: Archaea > Methanobacteriati > Thermoplasmatota > Thermoplasmata > Thermoplasmata archaeon. Next base: position 17,387 of record DASWDU010000036.1, read on the forward strand.
CACGCGCGGGCGCGCTCGAAGGACGTCGTCCTCATCGACACGGCGGGCCGCATGCAGACGAACCAGAACCTGATGGACCAGATGAAGAAGATCAAGCGGGTGACGAACCCGAACTTGGTCCTGTACATCGGGGACGCCCTCGCAGGCAACGACGCGATCGAGCAGGCGAAGCAGTTCCACGAGGCCGTCGGCCTGGACGGCATCGTCCTGACGAAGCTCGACGCGGACGCGAAAGGCGGCGCGGCGCTCTCGATGGCGCGGACGATCGGCAAGCCCGTCGTCTTCGTGAACCTCGGGCAGACGTACGAGGACATCAAGCGATTCAACGTGAAGTGGATGGTCGACCGGCTCCTCGCGGAGGGCTAGGGTGACGTTCCGGGAGCTCCTCGAGATGGGCCAGATCGCGGAGTTCCCGACGATGCAGCTCGCCCTCGGGGCGATCAAAGGCCGCGTCGACCGCATGACGGTCAAGTCGCTCGGCCCCGGTTCGAAGGAGGAGTACCCGATCGTCGACATCGTCGGGTCGCCGACGGACTACCGGCTCAAGGTGCTCGAGAGCAATCCCGATTACCTGGACTGGCTGAACTCGTCCCTGCTGAGCGCGGGCATCGTCGAGCCGATCGGGCTCAGCGCGATCGCGCGACGCCTCGCGGAATACGAGGACATCATCGTCGGCATCGACACGAACGTGCTGTACGCGTGCATCCTCGGGGAGCATCTTCTGGACGAGTTCTCCCGCATCCATCCGCGGCCGTACCGGGAGAGCGTGAACTGGATCCTCCTCGTCATCCCCGGCGTCGTGATGAAGGAACTCGAGAACTCCGCCAACATGCGGAAGGGGAACCGCCTCTCCCACGCGGGCCGTCGCGGGTACCGCGCCTTGCAGGAGATCACGACGCTCAAACGGACGGAAGGGTTCCAGGGCCTCAGCGTCCTCGTCGTCGGAGCGACGAACCCGGAGCAGCTGCACCTCTCGCCCGACGGCCTGACGATCCTGAACGCGGACTCGATGATCCGCGACCAGTTCAAGGCGTTCCTCCGCGGCATCGACTTCCGGAAGGGGATCTTCTTCCTCACGCTCGACAAGACGAACGCCTCCCTCGCCGCGGCGGAGGGCCTCACGGCGATTCGCATCCAGCACCCCCGGAGGCTGCGGAAGGGGGACGAACTCTCGATGGCGCCCGAGGAGTCGATCCTCCTGGGACGGCTCGTGTACGAGCTCGCAATCGAGTTCGGGACGATCCGGGTGGCGTGGGACGACCGCGGGGCGCACTTCATCGACCTGGAAGGCGCATGGCCCTGGAAGTCGATGGAGCACTGGGAAGCGTCCGAGCTGCTGTGCTCCGAGCTCGACCCGGGGTTCCACAAGGCCCTGAGCCGCTACGTGGACGGGAGCTTCGATCCGCGGCGCTTCGTGCGCGAGTGGGAGAAGCTCCGCGACGTCCTCGAAGAGTGATCAGCCGGACCCGGGCATCCACCCGAACCGCTTCCGGACGAGCCAGACGAAGTTGCGGGTCGCGTCATTCACGCTTCGGATCTTCTTTGAGCCGACCCGGGGCCGGTAGTCGATCGGCACCTCGACGAGGCGGAACCCGCGGCGGATCACCTCGACCTTGAGCTCCTCCGAGAACGCCATCCCGTCGTGGACGACCCCCAGGTGAGGCAGGATCTCTCGCCGGAACGCCCACATCCCGGACTGGGAGTCGCGAAGCGGGTGACGATACAGCACGCGGAACGCCACGTTGAGGATCGCGTTCCCGACGCGGTGCATGCCGGTCATCGCGCCGTCCGGGAGACGGGTCATCCGGTCCGCGGACACGAAGTCCGCGCGACCCTCCTTGAGGAGGGCGAGGAAGTGCGGGAACCGATCCGCGGGATACGTCAGGTCCGCGTCGAGCGCCGCGACGAACGTCCCGCGGGCCTCCGCGAAGCCCGTCTTGTACGCCCGGCCGTACCCTCGGAGCGGCTGTCCGACGACCCGCGCGCCGTTCGACCTCGCGATCTCGTTCGTCCGGTCCCGCGACTCCGTGTCGACGGTCAGGATCTCGAAGTCCCATCCTTTGAGGGCCGCCCGGACCTCTTGGAGGACCGCGCCGATCGAGGCTTCCTCGTTCATCGTCGGGATGACGACGGAAACCTCGGGCATCGGCGCGCCATGCTGGGAATTCCGGATAAGGGTTTCCGCTCAAGTGGGAAGGGGCTTTCCGAACGCCTTGTACCCGACGTATCCGAGCAGGGCCGCACCCAGGCGGAGCAGCGACCAGAACGTCGCCTCGCGCCGCATCATCTCGAACGGACGGTAGTGACGCCAGAGGGCGCCGTGCTTCAGCGTGAGCTGCTTGCGACCCGCGCCGTTCCACAGCGCCTGGCGGAGGAAGTCGAACATCGAATCGCGCGTGCGGTGGTACACGACCGCGTTCGCGCGGAATCCGATCGGGTGGCCCGACCGGACCGCCCGCAAGTTGAGGTCGATATCCTCGGCGGTCACGAACCACTCGTCGAACCCGCCGATCTCGACGAGGACGGACTTGCGGTACGCGAGATTCGAGGACGGATACGTGACGTCCGTCCCGCCGACGATCAGCTCGACCCGCTCGAGTTCTTCGAACGGCCGGTACCCGATTTGGATCGTCCGCCCTGCGACGACGTCGTGGGAGCGCAAGCCCTCGCGGATCTCCTTGAGCCAGAACGGGTTGGCGATCGCGTCGCCGTCGATGAAAGCGACCGCCTCGCCGCGGGCCTTCGCGATCCCGAGGTTGCGCCCCGTACCGCGGGTGCCTCCCTGGCCGAACAGCCGCACCGTGTCGTAGTTCTTCTCGTACCCGCGGACGATGTCCCGCGTCGCGTCCGTGCTGTCCGAGTCGACCACGAGGATCTCGAACGGCGGCTCCTGCGTCACCAAGCTGTCCAGCAGAGCGGAGATGTTCCGCGCCTCGTTCCGGACGGTCGTGACGACGGAGATGCGCAACGTCCGTCGTAACCTCCGTCTCGATAAGATGGTTTCGGGATTGCGCGGTCCCGAGGCGACCTTTAATATCGTCTCTCGAATACTCGCGCGTCCTGACCATGGGCCGCATCGTCACGATCATCGGAACTCGGCCGGAGATCATCAAGATGGCCCCGGTGGTCAAGGCGTTGGACGGCCTGTCGCACGAGCACATCCTCGTCCACTCGGGCCAGCACTACGACCTGATGATGGACCGGGTCTTCTTTCGCGACATGAAGTTGCGGGAGCCGGACCGCCAGTTCGAGTTGAAGGACCAACCGCCCCACCTCCAGGTCGCGACGACGATGCGGCAGATCGCCGGCGTCACGGAAGACGCGGACCTCGTCATCGTTCACGGCGATACGAACACGACCCTTGCAGGTGCGCTCCTCGCGAACAAGCAGGGCCGCCGTCTTGCCCACGTCGAGGCGGGCATCCGGTCGTTCGACCGTTCGATGCCGGAGGAAATCAACCGAACCGTCGCGGACCACCTGTCGAACCATCTCTTCGCGCCGACCCCGGTATCGCGGCAGAACCTCGAGCGCGAGAACGTGCGCGACGGGGTCCATGTCGTCGGGAACAGCGTCATCGACGCGCTCGTCGAGAACGCGCCGATCGCGGAGAAGCGATCCGACATCCTGACACGACTCGGCCTCGAGCCGCGAGGGTACCTCGTCCTGACGTTCCACCGCCAAGAGAACGTCGATTCGAGAGAGCGGCTTGCGGTGGCGCTCGATGCCTTCGATGCCGCCGCAACCGAGGCGGATCGTCCGATCGTATTTCCGATCCATCCGCGCACCGCGAAGCGGTTGCGGGAATTCGGACTCGAGAAGCGCGCCGCGTCGATGAAGGCCTTGCGCCAAATCGAACCGACGGGCTACCTCGACATGCTCCTCCTCGAAAAGGAAGCGGCGCTCGTGATGACGGACTCCGGCGGACTGCAGGAGGAGAGCTGCTTCTTCCGGGTGCCGTGCGTGACGTTGCGCGCCAACACAGAACGGCCCGAAACCCTCGAAATCGGCTCCAACGCGCTGGCGGGGACGGAGCCCGAGCGCGTCCGAGATGCCGTGCGGCAGCAGCTCGACCGAAGGCGCGAATGGCCGAATCCGTACGGCGACGGGACGACCTCCCGCAAGATCGCCTCCATCGTGGATGAAGCGTTGGGATGACGCGATGGGGGCCCGCGTCGTCTTCCTACGATCCAAAAGCCCGGCAGGAATCGAGCCCCGTCTCGCGAAGGAAGCGGGAACTTTGGCGCGCGCGGGCTATGAGGTCCACGCGGTCCTCTGGGACCGCACGTGTTCCCACGCGGCCGAGGAGGTCGACGACGGTATTCGGATCCATCGATACCGGCTGGCCGCCCCGGAGGGGACGCCCGGACTCGCGGTAAGACTGCCGCGGTGGCAATGGTTCGCCCTACGCAAGACTTGCCGCCTCCGGCCGGACGTCGTCCACGGCGTCGACCTTGATACGGCTTGGGCGGCCCGCGCGGCGGCGCGCTTCACGGGGGCGATGCTTGTGTATGACGTCTTCGACTTCTATGCCGACATGATCACCGCCGAGGTGCCGTCGAAGCTCCGCGAGCGGCTCGCGAGCGCGGAGCGTCGGATGATCGAACGGGCCGACCTCGTCATCGTTCCGGACCTCCGCCGGCAGGCGCAGTTCCGCGGCGCGCGTCCGAGGCGGATCGTCGAGATCATGAACGTCCCCGTGGACCAACATCCCCAGGTCGGGGCGGCGCCCGACTTCACTCTCTTCTACGGCGGCATGATTGCGAAGGACCGCGGGCTCGTCGACCTCCTCGCCGCGTGCGAATCGACGGGAGCGAAGTTCATCGTCGCCGGCCACGGCCCTGACGAGGCCGCGTTGCTCCCGCTCCTGGAGACGTCGCCCGCGTGTATGTTCCTCGGCACGATCCCCTACGAGGAAGTCCTGAGGCAGACCGCCGCCGCGCACGCCGTCGCGGCCCTGTACGATCCGGGGGTGCCGAACAACCGCTACGCCGCCCCGAATAAGGTGTTCGAGGCGATGATGTGCGCGAAGCCCGTGATCACATCCAGCGGCACGGCGATCGCGGACCTCGTGCGTACCGTCGGTTGCGGCGTCGTCGTGCCGTACGGGGACCGGCCCTCGCTGCAACGGGCGCTCGAGGGGCTCATGCTCTCGCCGGACGAATGCGAGCGGATGGGCTCCCGCGGACGCGCCGCGTTCGAGTCCGGGTATCGGTGGGAAGCGATGGAGGCCCGCTTGCTCGGTGCCTACGGATCGCTGCTCGGATCGGCCGCGACGGAGGCTCCGGGTCGCCCCGCAATCGGATGAGCCCGACCCTCTGCGTAGCCAACCATCTGGGCCAGGTCCACGGCGAGCGCGACGACGATCGAATAGGGCATCTGCGCCGAGAGACGGGCTTGCAAGACCTTCCGGATTCGATATACGACATACGCCATCGCGCCGGCGATGAGCGGAATCCAAGCGAGCGGCCACCAGAACCCGAGGACCACCAAGACGAAGCCCACTCCGTAGGCGCCGTACAGATGGGCGTAGTGCGTCTGCGGCGCGCCCAGGAGCCGCGCGCGGCCGTCCGAATACGCGTACTGGCGGTACGTTCGGAAGGCCTCGCGCACATTCGACGACGTCCAGCAGCGGACGACCGCCGAGGGTTCGAAGACGAACCGCAGCCCGGCCCGGCGCATCGCGAGGACGAGATAGGTGTCCTCCGCCATGTCGAGTCGTTCCTCGTACCCGCGGACGCGCTCCCACGCCGCCCGTGTGAAGGCGATGCTCCGGGATGCCGGGACGAACGAATCCGTGTCGATCTGCTCAAGGGAGTACAAGGTCATGAGCCCCATCGCTCGCTCCCGAGCAGTGTCCGCAATCGGCTCGTACCAGCCCGCCACGACGTCGGCCTCGCCGCGTTCCAGCGGGCCGACGATCCGTTCGAACCATTGCGGCTCGAGCACATTGACGTCGGTCACCGCAATCGCGTCCGCGTCGGCGAGCCGGATCGCCGCATTCCGGCCGCGAGACCGGTTCCCCTGTACGAGCTCCCAGCGGAACGCGAGGTGCGTGGACGACGCGAAGTCCTGCAGTACGTCCTGCGTGCCGTCCGTCGAGCCGCCGTCCGTAATGACGACGACGTCCGGGTGACGGCTCTGGGCCTCAACCGAGGCGAGGAATTCTCGAACGTGGAGAAGCTCGTTGAGGACCGTAGCGATGATCGCCGATCGCACGCCGGGTGATTTCTCCCGGTCGCTTAAACGGTTCGTCTCGATACCCTCAAGTGAGGTCGGCCCGGTCCGGTTTCCGTGGGCTCCCGGAAGGCGGTCTTCCTTCTCCAGACGGACCCGTGGGTCCCGAAGCCCGTGCTGAGGGCGTTGCGGGAGGCGGAATCTCTGAAACGAGCGGACTGGGACGTCTCGTTCGTCTCATGGATCAAGGATGCGTCCTCGCCCACCGGCGCGGAGACCGCGTTCCCGACCAAACGGGTGCACAGCCCGGTGCCGACGCTCGGGACCTCGTTCGTGCGCCGGGCGCTCGCGTACATGCGTGTGTCGTCGCGATTGCGCGATGCGGCGCTGAGCGATTCCCCGGATCTGATTGTCGCGCACGACTTCGAGGTCCTCTCCGCAGCCGTCTCGGCAGGCCGACGCAAGGGCGTCCCGATCATCTACGACAGTCACGAGGACTGGCCCGAGCTCATCGCAGAGAACTCCCCCTGGGAGGCGCAGATCGCGAGAGTTCAGGAGCGGCGGCTGTGTCGTGCCGTGGCCCACGTCCTGACCGTCAGCGATCCGATCGCCGCCAAGTTCCGCGAGCGGGGAACCCCAACGACCGTCCTCTACAACGCCCGTCCCTCTTCGGAGGTCGTGTTGGCGGGCCGCGACGCGAGCAGGTCGGGCTTCGGATACGCTCCGGGGGACTTCGTCGTCGGATTCGCAGGCGCGTTCGGGGCTGGGCGAGGCCTCGATGTCCTCCTCGAGGCCCTGTCGACCCTGCCGACTCCTGTGAAGGGGCTCCTCGTTGGCGGCCCGGAGGAGGAAGCGCGACGCCTGCGAGCGCGTGCGGAGACGCTCGGGCTTCAAAATCGCGTTCGAGTCTACGGATATCAATCGTTTGGTGAACTGAGTGCCTTCTACGCCAGCATGGACCTCGGAGCGATCCTGCTCGACCGCCGACCGAACCACGAGCGGGCGCTGCCGAACAAATTGTTCGACTACATGGCGCACGGCGTGCCCGTGCTCGTCCCAGCCTACCCGGCGATGAGTGCCGTCGTACGCGATTCGAGTGGCGGCACGAGGATTGATTCCGTAGATGTGGAGCATGTCACGACCGCTCTCCACGAGTGGTCGAATCGCCGGTCGGAGCTCATCGCGCTCGGGATTCGGGGCCGAGAGGCATACCTGGCCCGATACTGCTGGGAGCGGCAACAGGCGACTTTTCTCGGCATCATCGATGGCTTGCCCGGGAGTCGTCGATGAACGTTCCTCGTGTTAGCTTGGTCTTCAGCGCGAACGCAAGCTTCGTCGAGACCGACCGGAAACTCCTCGGGGCATTGTTTCCGCTACGGATCGTTCATTGGAAGGGAAAGCGAAGCATCGTTCCCCTCGCCGCGGCGATTGCTCGATCCGACGTCGTCTTCGCGTGGTTCGCAGCGGACCATGCGTATGTCGCATGTCGGCTCGCGCGCCTACTCGGTCGGAAGAGCATCGTCTTCGTTGGAGGCGCCGACGCCGCGAAGCGCGAGGACCTCGGATACGGCATTTACCTCGATCCGGGTCGCGCCTCGCGGAGCCGATACGCTGTCATCCATGCGGACCGAGTCCTTGTCGTCGACGAGTCGCTAAAAGGAGAACTCCAGCGCAACGGAGGGATAAGCCGCACGGACCTCGTGACGGTCCCCCTCGGCTTCGACACGGATTGGTTCTCGCCCGATGGCGGCCCCAAGACAGAGGTGCTGACCGTCGGAATCGTGAACGAGGTGAACGTGCTCCGCAAGGGGCTCGACGTGTTCTTGGAGGCAGCTCGCCTCGTTCCCGAGCTCCCATTCGTCCTCGTCGGATCCCGACCGGGACCCGCAACGGACCGACTGGTCGGTCGCTGCCCACCGAACGTCCGCCTGCTCGGACCCGTATCCGACCAGGAACTCCGCGAACGATTCCGGCGCGCGCGTGTTTACGCGCAGCTGTCGCGGTACGAAGCGTTCGGCAGCGCGCTCGGCGAGGCGATGTCGTGCGGGTGCGTCCCGGTCGGCACCCGCGTGGGGGGTATCCGGACGCTGATTGGAGACGCAGGCTTCTACGTCCCGGAGGAGGATCCCGCAGCGACCGCAATTGCGATACGACAGGCCTTCAACCACGGCAATGCCGAAGCGGCGCGAAATCGGATTGTGACTGGCTTCACCCTCCGACACCGGCAACTCGCGCTACGCGCGACGATCGAAGACTTGGTCGCCGGGGGTTCGACTGCGAACCCCCATTCGGGCTAGCAAAGTCTTCATCTACGCCGCATCCATCCGACCTCGTCTCTCCATGACACTGGCCGTCCAATACCCCTTGTTCGGCCGCCGCTCAACTGGCGTCGACGTCCGCGCCAAATGGTTTACGGTCTGGTACGACGAGATCCGAAAACGGATCCCGACGCATTTTGTCCGGCTTTTCTACGTCCAGCCATCGCGGGCGACGCATTGGATGTACCGCCAACAGCTGCGGCTGCTCGAGCAGCCTGGCATGGTGACGCACATCATCTCGCACATGCAGTCCTTTCTCCTTCAACGCCGCGGCCGCTGCCCCACGGTCATCACTTGCTTCGATCTCTCGGTCCCGTGGACGGCGAAGCGTCTGCCGCTCGCCGACCGCGTCATCGTCACCGCTCGCGGCCTCCGATCAGAGCTGGAGGGTTTGGTCCGACTCGAGCACGAGCCGGAGGTCGTGTATCTTGCAGTGCCATCGACCTACCGCCCGCGAGACGTCCCGCGGGCTCCGGGACAACTCCTCTACGTTGGGACGGAGTTGCCGCGAAAGAACGTCGAGGGACTCCTCCGCATCGTCGCACGCATCGCCCGAACTCGCCCCGTGACCCTCGTGAAGGTGGGCGCTTCCTCGCCATCGAGGCCTCGCCTGCTCGCGCTGGCCCGAGAGCTGGGAATTGCGGATCGCGTGCAGTGGCGGGACTTCGTCCCAGAACCCGAGCTCGTCGACCTGTACCAGACATCCTCCGTCACGATGGTCCCCTCCTTCCTTGAGGGCTTCTCGATGCCGTGCCTCGAGGCGATGTCATGCGGCTGCCCGCTCGTCGCTTCGAGCCGTTCGGTAATGCCAGAGATCGTCGGCCCGGGCGGCGAACTGGTTGATCCCGCGGACGAGGAAGCGTGGGCGGAAGCTGTTCTGCGCATCCTTGACGACCCTCGTGTTGCGTCGGACTTGTCGCGGAGAGGTCTGACGCGCGCGACATTCTTCTCCGCGTCGCGGAGTGCTGATCAGGTCGTCGAGGTCTACGGGCAGGTGAGCCCGGATGTCGCCGGAACGTAGCCCGCGCCCACTACCTGACATCGGGCACCGCCACTATGACTACTGGCGTTACCGAGACCACACCTGGCGGTTCTTCGAGCCGATGCTCGCACGCATGCATCCCGTTCCCCCCGTCCTCGACATCGGCGCTGGATTGGGCCTATTTCTCGAATGTTGCCGCCACCACGGTCTCGACTCCGTCGGCGTCGAGCTCTCAGTGGAAGGAATCCGGGCCTGCGGAGGACGCGGCCTTCCGGTCGTTCGAGCCGATTTGACCCTGCCGCTCCCGTTCCGCGAGGCGTCGTTCGGGTCCGCGATGGCGCATCACGTGCTCGAACACGTTCCCCTCGACCGGGAACGCTCGATCCTTCGAGAGGTTCGCCGCGTCTTGCGGCCCGGCGGATTTCTGTTTGTGGTCTCGCCGAACGTCCATCAACCCGGGGCGAGGGACGATCCGGACCACATCAACCTCTTCGCCCCTCACGACCTCGCGCTCGAAGCACGCAGGGCCGGATACCGTCGCGTGGACCTCGGGACGAATTTCTGGCGGCCCATCTGGGAACCGAGACTCCGCCTCGGTCGGGTCGGGACGCTCCTTTCTGGGGCGTTATGGAAGATCGCCCCGATCGACCGGTTCGCCGGGAGCGCGTCCGTCCTCGCGTGGAAGTGACTTTACCCGGCTTTCGCGAGACGAAGATCGTGCTCTATCATGATCTTGACGAGCTCGGGCACGCGGACGTTCGCGGTCCAGCCGAGAGTCCGTTTCGCCTTGCTTGGGTTCCCGCAAAGGGTGTGCACCTCAGCCGGCCGAAGGTTCTTCGGGTCCGAACGGACGAATTGGAGCGGGTCTCCTCGGAGGCCGGCCTCCTTCGCCGCCAATTCCAGGAACTGACGGACCGACCACGTCTCCCCGGTGGCGATCACGTAGTCATCCGGATCTTTCTGTTGAAGCATCCGCCACATTGCCTCGACGTACTCGGGGGCGTAGCCCCAGTCGCGCTTGGCGTCGAGATTGCCCAGCTCGACGAACTTCGCCTTACCGGCGACGATCTGCGCGAGGCCATGGGTGATCTTACGTGTGACGAACTCGAGGCCACGTCGCGGGCTCTCGTGGTTGAACAGGATCCCGTTGGACACGTGCATCCCATAGGACTCGCGATAGTTCACGCACGCCCAGTACGCGAAGACTTTCGCGACGCCGTACGGGCTCCGCGGATGGAACGGAGTCGTCTCCGATTGCGGGCTTTCCTGCACCTGGCCGAACAGCTCGGAGGTCGAGGCCTGGTAGACGCGGGCGTCGGGTGCGATCTGTCGGGCCGCCTCAAGGATGCGGACTACGCCAAGGCCGTCGACGTCCGCCGTCAACACGGGCTGGCGATAGGACGTCGCAACGAAGGACTGCGCGGCGAGGTTGTAGATTTCGTCGGGAGCGGCCTCTTTCAAGGCCGTGACGATCGATGACTGATCGGTCATGTCCCCGTCGAGCAGGTGGATCCGATCCATGATCTGCTCGATATTCCGCGTGTTCGGGGAGCTGAGCCGCCGCACCAGGCCGTAGACCTCGTAGTCTTTCGAAAGCAGGAGTTCCGCGAGATACGAGCCGTCTTGCCCGGTGACTCCCGAAATGAGTGCTCGCTGCGCCATCCCGGGCGGACGAAGGAGGACGGTCTATTTAGAGTGCACCAGCCCCGGCTGAGGTCGCTCCAGGGCGTCAACGGAGCCCCCAATCTGGCGAACGCCGAAGATGCCGGAGGCCGTGACCGGCCCTCCGCGTCCATCCGCCAATCACTGAGATGGCCTGCGAGTCCGTGTGGCGAGGAATGCAATGACGCCAAACGCGCCGGCTGCCCCCGCGATCAGCCCGAGAACGAGAAGGGCGGGCCTGTAGAGGTCGAACCACGAGGGCGGAGGCGGCGTTCCGAACGTTACCGACCAGCGATCGAGAATCGGCGTGGTAGAACCATCTCCGGTCAGCGTTGCTTGCAGGATCAGAGCCCTCAGGGATCTGGAATCCAGAGCCGACAGAGAAACCGTCGTCGCGCTCAAACCAGCAAACCCGCTTACGGAGAGTCCGGTCCGGGGATCTAGTATCGTAACGGTGATTGACGTGCCGGGCGGCTCGCTCTTCTCCACGGCAAGCGTTTGCCACTCGAAACCCGAAGGGAGCTCCACCCGAACGGATATCAACGACCCGATGGTCTGGAAGCCTGAGATTGTGATTGCCGAGAAAATCTGTGACACGGAACCTCGGGCCGAGTACCAGACACGAAACGAATCGGGGCCGATTGGGTAGGGCTCGGCCATTGCAACAGCTTGGTCCTCCCCTAGATACCTAGGATCCGGGCCAAGCCAAATCCCGTCCCGAACCCAACCGATGCCGTCCGCGCTGTGCGCCCGGCAGATGGCAGGTCCCGCACACGTGTACCACATCAGAAACTCGGCGCCGACCCGAACGACCGAGGCCAAACGAGGACCCTCATCGTCGATGCCGTTCGTGGTGGGGGACAACACGGCCCCGGTTGGAGTCCATGCGGCACCGTCAGGGGACGTCGCCCTGCGAATCCAAGTGTGGATGCCGTCATAGTATTCGTACCACATCGTGTACTGAGTCCCGTCCCAGAGAACGCTCGGGGCCACAACATCTCCGATAAGTCCATCCATGCTCGCTGTGAGCACGACACCTCCGGGCGCCCAGCTGAGACCGTCTGATGAGGTCGCGTGGTGAATCGTATAGAAGTCGCCCGCGGGTCTGCCCGAATACCACATGTGGAAGGTCGGACCGACCTGGACCGTGTCTTCGTATGCCACGAGAGAGGAGTCAGTCGAACCCGTAAAACCAGGTGTAATAACGGTCTGAGGGAACGTCCACGAATTCGCGTCGCTCGAGGTCGTGACTTGAATGGCGGACCCGCCGCTCGCCGTGACATATAGCAGGTACCCGGTGCTCGTCCGAACAATCGAGGGGGCGTAAACCTCGTAGCCCGGCGCGAGTTGGACCCCCTGACGTACAGCGCCCGGCTCCACGAGCTGGACGTGACCGCCTCCCACTGACACACCGCTCGCGAAGGAAACTCGAGACGTGTCGTCGAAGCTATCCGTCCAAGTCTCGGTCGAGGCGTCGGCTCGGCCAGCGCTGGCAAGAGCGAAGAGGAATACAAGAACGACAACCGTACCTCGGATGAGGACTCGCATCCCTACCGAGTCGCGAGCGACGACCGAACGGATAAATGTTCCCAATCCGAGGGATGCGGCCATGGAGGCTCAGCCGGGCTGCACGGGATTGAACCTTCTTCGGGATGGCTATTCAAAGGAGAATCCTTGTTGCCCATCGTCGTCCCGTTCTCTCAGTTGCGAACGATCGCCGGACATAGCGGGCGGGCCCAAACCGCAAGGCTCGAATTGCTCGAGGGTCCATTTGTCAATCCGGACCGGGCAGTCCCCCGCTACGCTTTTATAGCCACCATCTGCTTCCGCGAGTCTGTCCGACCCTCGTCGGACGCCAGAAGGATATAGGATGGGATGGATAGTAGCAGATCGCCTTAGCGCTGACCTTCCCCCGCTCAGGTGAGGACCGTGTTTCTCAAAGAAATCCAGATGGAGAATTTCAAGTCATTCGGCCGAAAGATCTCGATCCCCTTCCTGCAGGGCTACACGTCGATCACGGGCCCGAACGGCTCGGGGAAGAGCAACATCGCCGACGCCATCCTGTTCGTCCTCGGACCGAAGAGCTCGAAGGCGATCCGCGCGGGGAAGCTCACGGACCTGATCTGGAACGGCGGGAATGACAAGAACGCCGCGGACTCCTGTCAAGTGAGCCTGCTCTTCGACAACGCGGACCGACAGATCCCCGTCGAGGCGGACGAGGTCAAGCTCACCCGGTACGTCGGCCTGAGCCCGTCCGTTGAGGGCGGCTACAACTCGTACTTCTACATCAACGACCGGAAATCCTCTCTGTCCGAGTTCGACTCCCTCCTCGCGCACGCACGCATCTCGGCGGAAGGATACAACCTCGTCCAGCAGGGGGACGTCCAGCGGATCGTCTCGATGTCGTCCGTCGACCGCCGCCGCATCTTGGACAACATCGCCGGGATCACGAAGTTCGATGACGACATCACCCAGGCGGAGGGCAAGCGCCGCGAGACGGAGGAGAACCTCGAGCGGATCCGGATCATCCTCGAGGAGATCGACAAGCAGATCAAACAGCTCGAGGCGGACCGCGACGGCGCACTGAAGTACAAGGAGCTGAACAGCCGCCTCACGACGGCGAAGGCCCAGCTGGCGTACAAGAACCGCGAACTCATCGAGCGGCAGATCGTCGGCACGAAGGAGCAGATCGGCAAGCACGAGGCCGACAAGGCGAAGCTCGAGGCCCAGAAGGCCGACCTCCGCACGCAGCTCGACGCGGCGGTCGCCCGGCTCGACGAACTCGAGCGCGAGATGGCGGAGCGCGGCGGCGAGGAGGCGAAGCAGCTCAAGGAGAAGCTCGACGGCCTGCGGATCGAGCGGGCTCGCGCGACGGACGGGATCGAGACGTCGAAGGAGACGCTCAAGGGGATCCGCGCGGAGGCCGCCGAGGCGACCAAGGAGCGGGCGAAAGTCCAGAGGGAGACGGACGCGCTCGCGCGGGAACGCGGGAACGTCGACACGCGGACCGCGGAGCTCGACGAGCAGATCAAGTCGGCCGACAAGGACCTGCACGAGGTCGACGAACTCGCCTCGAAGGGCGACGCGAAGGTCCTCGGGATCCAGAAGCGGATCATCGCGCTCAACAACGAGATCGACGCGGTCGAGGAGAGGCTCAAGGGGATCGTCCTCGAGGGCGACCGGACGAGGGAGGCAATGGCCCGCCTCGAGTCGGAGATCGCGCAGCTCGAGGACGCCCGCAAGACGTACCAGACGGAGTTCGAGGACGTGGAGTGGCAGCTGAAGGAACTCCGTTCGACGACGAGGGAATCCGGGAAAGGGCTTCAGAAGCTGCAGCAGGAGTTCCACGACCGGCGGACGGAGGAGGCGAAGCTCGCGCGGGACCAGGCCGACCTGCAGTCGGCGATCCTCAGCTTGACGCGGCAATACGCCCAGCTCCGGGCCGAGGCGGACGTCGCGGAGAACCTGAAGCGCGGTTACACCGCCGCGGTCTCCGCGATCCTCGACACCCGGGAGACCGGTTCGATCAAGGGCATCCACGGCACGGTCGCGCAGCTCGCGCACGTCGAGCCGCAATACGAGACGGCAATCGTCACGGCCGCCGGCGCGCGCATGCAGGCGATCATCGTCGACGACGATTCCGTCGCCGCGACGTGCATCGACTACCTCAAGAAGCGCAAGATCGGCCGAGCGACGTTCCTGCCGCTCAACAAGATGCTCGTGGGCAAGCCGCGAGGCAAGGCCATCCTCGTCGCGAAGGAGTGCCTCGGATTCGCGATCGACCTGTGCCATTTCGACGACAAATACCGGGACGCGTTCTTCTACGTCTTCGGCGACACGCTCGTCGTCCAGACGCTCGATGAGGCACGGAAGTGGATGGGCGGCGTCCGGCTCGTGACCCTCGAGGGCGAGCTGATCGAGGCATCCGGCGCGATGATCGGCGGGGACATGGAGCGGTCGACGCTCAAGTTCGGAGCCGGGTCCGCGAACGACCTCGAGAAGATCGCAGAGAAGCTGCGCGAGGCGCAGGCGCAAGCGGAGGCCGTCGCGAACCGCCTCGACGAGGTCCGCAAGGCGATCCTGGACCTGGAGGTGCAGATCAAGGACTTCGGCGGCAAGACCGGAGCCGTCGAGGTGAAGACGAGCACCCTCGAAGCGAAGCGGAGGGAATTCGAGGTGAAGCTCAAGTCGACGGACAAGGACCTGGCCGACCGCAAGGCGCGCTTCGAAGATGCCCGGAAGACCGCGACCCGGATCGAAGAGGACCTCGCGAAGTTCACGAAGGGCCTGGATGCGCTCAAGGCGAAGCGGGACGAGCGCAAGAAGGCCGTCATCGAGGCGACGCCCCAGCAGATCTCCTCGCGGATGAAGGAGCTGATGGGCCGCCGCGCGACCCTCGCGGAGGAGCTGAGCGGCCTCCGCTCGAAGCTCGAGGCGATGACGACGCAGACCACGTTCCTCGACGAGCGTCGCGGGGAACTCGACACGCGCCTCGCCGCCCTCGACGATCAGCGGAAGGACCACGAGGCGCGGATCGAGACGTTCCAGGCGTCGCTCGGCAAGCTCGAGAACGAGATCCGGGGTCTGGAGAAGATGGAGGCCCAGATGGGCCAGAAGATGAAGGACCTCCAGGACGCGCGGGACGCCGCGTACAAGGAGAAGACGGACCGCGAGGGGGACCTCGACAAGGTCGCGCACAAGATCGAGACGAAGGAGGATTTCCTCCTGAAGATGGAGACGGAGCTGAGGGCCCAGCAGGAGCAACTCGCGGACGCGGAGCGCGTCATGCAGGAGATGGCGGTCGAAGTCCAGGAAGGCCGCCTGCCGACCCTCCAGGAGCTCAAGGCGACGATCGGCGAGTGCGAGGCGGCGATCACCGCCCTCGGGCCGATCAACCTGCGCGCCCTCGAGGACTACGACGCCC
This sequence comes from Thermoplasmata archaeon, assembly GCA_036395115.1. Classification (NCBI taxonomy): domain Archaea; kingdom Methanobacteriati; phylum Thermoplasmatota; class Thermoplasmata; species Thermoplasmata archaeon. The sequence continues at coordinate 33,447 of DASWDU010000036.1, forward strand.
AGCAGGCCCGGGCCGTCGAGCTGAACGACGAGTTCAAGCGGCTCGAGGGGCAGCGCGAGGAGCTGATCAACCTCGTGACCCAGCTCACGGACAAGAAGAAGGAAGGCCTCGCGAAGGTCTTCGTGTCCATCAACGAGAACTTCCGGCGCGTGTATTCGGAGCTGAGCGAAGGCGGCGAGGCGGAGCTCCTCCTCGAGAACCCGCAAGATCCGTTCCTGGCGGGGCTCGTCATGAAAGTCAAGCCGGCGCACAAGAAGCCGTTGCGGCTCGAGGCCCTGTCCGGCGGCGAGAAGTCGCTCGTGTCGATGGCCCTGATCTTCGCGATCCAGGAGTACGACCCGTCGCCCTTCTACATGCTCGATGAGATCGACCAGAACCTCGACGCGGTGAACGCGGAGAAGGTCGCCCGGATGATCCGGCGGAACAGTTCGACCGCGCAGTTCGTGCAGATCTCCCTGCGCAAGGTCACGTTGAAGGAAGCGGACCACCTGATCGGGATCACGATGACCCCCGCCTCGACGTCCGAGGTCATCATGCGCGTCAACCTCGCGGACATCGAGGACGAGAAGCCCACGGAGGCGATCTCCGCATGAGCGACAACTACCAGGCGATCCTGAACCACCTCCTGTTCCACAAGGCGCTCATCAGCGAGTCGGAGGACGGGCGGAGGATCAACCGCTACATGGCCATGCTCAACGAGATCGACCAGGGCTTGCACGTCGCGGTCCGCGATCCGTTCGAGAAGAGCGTCGTCGCCGCCTTCGAGCTCGCGCTCGAGAAGCAGCTCGACCCGTGGGAGATCAACCTCGTGCCCTTCACGAAGCTCTTCCTGGAGAAGGTGCGCAAGGACGGCGCCGTGAACTTCGTCACGGCGGGGAAGCTCGTCTTCCTCGCGTGGTCGATCCTGAAGATGCAGAGCGACAAGGTCCTCCTCGACGCGATGCCGCCGCCCCCGACGGAGGCGCCGGGGGACGGCTGGGACCTCGACATGTTCCGGGACCCGGCGGATCTCGACTACAACCAGGCCGTCCTCGCGGGCACCGCGACGCCTCTGACGGAGGCGATCCGCCGCGAAGGGCGACGCGCCGTGACCCTGATGGAGCTCATGGATGCGTTCGACGAGGCGAGGCAGGAGGCGGAGATCCAGTTGCAGCTGAACGCCCTGCGCGAGCAGGCGATCCGACGCTTCGCCCCGAACTTCCACCAGAAGGTCCACGGCGAGGATCTCACGGAAGACATCGCCTTCACGTGGCAGCGGCTCGTCCAGTTCGACGGCGAACCGGTCCCGCTGCGCCGGCTGACCGCGGGCGGCGTGTGGGACGAAGTCACCGTCTTCATGTCCCTGCTGTTCTTGGCCCACCTCGAGAAGGTGAAGCTGTGGCAGAAAGAATACCCGTACGGGGAGATCTTCGTGAAGCGCCTCTCGGCCGAGGCCGACCTGACGATCGAAGAGTTGTTGGCGCTCCCGGAGCTCGCGCCGAAACCCGACCCCGCGCCGACGGGGGCCCACCCGTGAGCGAGCGCGCGATCGTCGAGGCCGCGCTCTTCTCCGCGGGCCGGGCCCTGACGGCCGACGAACTGGCGCGGACGACCCGGCTCGACGTCGAGGTCGTCAAGGGACACCTCCGCGCCCTCGCCCGGGAGTACACCGCGCGGCAGAGCGCCGTCGAGGTCGCCCAGATCGGGTCCAAGTGGACGATGCAGATCCGTTCGGAGTACACGGAACGGGCCCGGACGTTCGCCCCGCCGGAGATCGACCGGGACCTCCTCAAGACGGCCGCCCTCATCGCCTACCACCAGCCGCTCCTCCAGAGCGACTTGTTCGACATGATCGGCTCGAAGGTGTACGAGCATACGAAGGCGCTCGAGGACCTCGGGCTGATTTCGCGCAAGCCGTCGGGCCGGTCCTTCGCCCTCACGACGACCCGCTACTTCGCGGAGTTCTTCGGGCTCAAGTCGTCGAACCGCGAGGAGATCCGGCGGACGATGGCGCGGAACGCGGGGGTGGCGTACACGGAGAAAGGGGACGCGGGCGAGCCGCCGACCGACGCGTCCGCGCCGTCGACGGAGGCGCTCCCGCCCCCGACGCCAGTCTCAGCGGCTCCGGCCGCGGCTCCGGCGAGCGGCTGAGCCGTGCCGTGGCGGCGCTCCTTCCTCCGGGCGAGGGCCGAATCACGAGTGATAATCACGGGCTAAGTCGTTTATAACGTCCACTCGCTGAATATCACCGCAATCCTCCGAGGAAGAGCCTTGGCCTTCCTTCGGGAGAGCGGAGCTTCGGACCGTGAGCGGGTACCTGCGCGACAGCCAGCTTCGGCGCCAGCTCGAGGACAAGGTCAAGGAAGCCACCCGCACCCGCCAGGCGGCCGAGGACGGGCTCCGGGCGGCGCAGGAGCTGATCGACCAGGCACGCCGGATCGACGCGAACGTCGGAGACGCGGAGAGGGCCTTGGCCGAGGCGAACGCCGCGATAGCATCGAAAGACTACCAGGTTGCGGTCGACAAGTCGAACGAGGCGCTTGAGCGCGGCAAGAGGATCTACCGGGATCGGGCGCGGGCGATCGTCGACTCGAGCTCGGCCCTCGCGACCCTCGCCCGAGGCCTCGGCGCGGACCTCGGGGAGACGCAGGCCGGACTCGCCAAGGCGGAAGGGGCGCTCGCGTCGGACGACCTCGGCACGGCAATCGACCTGGCGAAGAAAGCATGGAAGCGTTCCGAGAAGATCCTCCAAGAGCACCTCTCCTCCTCATTCTCGACGGCCCAGGCGCTCATCCTCTCCGCCAAGACGATGGGCCGCGACGTCGCCCCGATTGAGGACCTCCTCTCCCGCGCGAGGAGCGCGATGGAGAACAACGACTTCCGGAGCGCGCTCGACTTCACGCAGGAGGGGCTCGACACGATCAAGGAGGACCTGACGTCCGCCGTGAACAAGGAAATCCGCGACGCCGAGGACCTCATGCGGACGGCGCAGGAGCTCGAGGCGGACACGACGAAGCCCGCGGCCTTGGTCGAACGGGCCCGCGGGGACGTCGCGAACCTCGACTTCGAGAAGGCGAACAACGCCTTGCGGCAGAGCCGCGCGGAATCGGAGAAGTCGCTCCAGCGTTCGCTCGACGGGAAGATCGCGGACTTCTCGCGCTTCCTGCAGGAGGCCCGCTCGCTCGGCGTCGATCCGGCGGCGGCCCAGGAGTCCTTCGCGAACGCGGAAGCGGCGATCAAGAAAGGCAACTACCGGGAGGGCGCGCAGCTCGCGAAGCAAGGCTTCCAGGCGCTCCAGCAGGCCCAATACCAACGGGTCGTCGGCGTCATCGCGCAATCCCGCGAGAAGTTCATCGCGGCGACGAACATCGGGGTCGACCTGCAAGGCCCTGTCGCGGACCTGAACCGCGCGCGGGAGGCGATCAAGCGGAACGCGTTCCGGGAGGCCCTCGACAGCGCGAAGCGGGCCGACGCAGCGGTCGACGAGATCCTCGAAGGATACCGGAAGATCGAGGGCCGGCTGAGGGACCTCCACCGCGCCTTCGCCGACGCCGAGGCGTTCGGCGTCTCGACGATCCGCGCCCGCGAGTTCGCCGGCGCGGCCCGCGACGCGTACCAGGACCGGAACCCGGCCGCGGTCGCGAAAGCCGTCGACCAGGCATTTGACGAACTCCGCCGCGCGGAGCGCGAGCGGGTCATGCAGGCCATCGAACGCGCGGAATTCGTGCTCACGCTCGGCGAGCAGAACGGGGCGGACCTGTCCGAGCCGTCGAGGCTCCTCCAGGAAGCGATCGTCGCCACGAAAGCCGACGAGTTCCGGAAGGCGTTGCAGATCACGGCCGACGTCCAAGCGAAGACCGAGCAGGTCCTCACGGACCAGGCCGCACAGCGGATCTCGGCGCTCCGCGGTTCGCTCCCGCATCTCGGCGACGACAGCTCGAACCTGAAATCGCTGCTGAACCGCGCCGACGCTGCGATGGCGTCCCGCGATTTCGACGGGGCCTTCGATGCGGTCATGGAGAGCCAGCGGTTCGTCGAGAGCCGGACCCGGAGCCGCTCCGAGGAACTCGTCGCCGACCTCGCCCTCGCCGTCCGCCTGAGCGTCGAACTCGGCGTCAACGTGACGGCCCTCGAGGCGATGCACCGCGAGCTGAACGGCCTGCTCCTCGGGGGGCGCGTCGCGGAGATCCTCGCGGTCCGGGGACGGGCCGCGGAAGCGCTCGGCGCGGCGGCGGAGACCTTGCAGGGACTGGTGATGGCCCGCATCATGACCGCATCGGGCCTCAAGATCGACGTCGACGAGATGGGGGACCTCCACCGCCGGGCGCGACTCGCGTTCGGCGTGCGGAACTACCACGAAGGACTCCGCCTCCTGATCGAGGCGAACGAGGACGCGAACAAGGCGACCGTGCTGCACCGCCAGGCGTACAACGCGATCGCGAGCGCGGCGGCGTTCGTGGCGGACGCGAAGAAGCGCAACGTCGACGTGTCGAAGGTCGTCGAGATGCTCGTCGACGCGAAGAAGGCGTTCGAGCGCCTCGACTACGACCGCGCCCTGAAGGTCGCATCGGATGCGAGGGCGGAGACGGACAAGCTGACGGTCCTCTATTCATCGGCGCAGAAGATCCTCTCGAGCCGCGGTCGCCTCGAACTCGCCGGGAAGCTCGGCATCGACGCGCCGCACCTGCGCAACCTGTTCAACGAGGCGAAGGAAGCGATGAAATCGAAGGAATACGACAAGGCGCTCGCGCTCGGGCAGCGGGCCGAGGACGAGTTCACGTCGCTGATCCGGGAGCGCCTGTCGGGCTCCCTCGCGGCGTCCGAGGGAATCCTCGGTTCCGTCGAAGGGTTGAACCTGGCCCAGGCGAGCAACGCCGTGATCCAGGCAAGGCAGCGCCTCGATGCGGGCGAGTTTGAGCAGGCCGCCGACCTCACGCTCGGGCTCCGAGACCAGCTCGAGACGCTCAAGCGGCGCGGAGAAGAGGCCGCGACCGCCTTGCGGCGGACCAAGGAGCTCGTCGCCGACGCGGAGGCGATGAACCTCTCCCTAACGTCGACCGCGAGGCTGCTCGACAAAGCCGACCGAGCGCACAAGATGGGCCAATTCGAAGCGGCCCTCGACCTCGCGGCGCAGGCGGAGATCGAGGCGACGAGGGAGCGGGACCAAGGCATTGCCTCGATCATAAAACAGTTCGAAGACGGGATCACGCGGGCGAGGACGCAAGGCACCGACACGCGGTCCGCGGAAAAGCTGTTCGAGCGAGCCCGTGAGTTCTTCCGCGCGAAAAAGTACCGCCAGGCCGTCGCGACCGCGATCCAGAGCGAGGCGGAGGCCGAGCGGGTCGCGCTCCAGCAGGCGATGGCGAAGCAGGCCGTCGAGACGGTCGAGCGGAAGCTGCGCGCCCTCGGCAAGGCCTCGGAGGACGTCATGGGGCTCGCCGCGGACGCCCGCAACACGTACGACGAGGCGGACTTCGTCAAGGCGCTCGACACCGCGATCCGCGCGTCCGACGCGATCGCGGACTTCCGGATCCTCGTCGAGGAGACGCAGGGCATCCGGGACCGCGCCCAGCGGCTGCTCCAGACCGCGTATGCGGCCGGCGCGGACGGGGCGAAGATCGAGCGGTCGTTGCAGGAGGGGGAGTCGGCGCTCGAGTCCGGGAATGTCGGGCGCGCCCGGGCCGCGTTCTCGGGGAGCATCGAGTGGGCGATCGGCCTGTTGCGATCCCACCTCGCGGCCGAACTCGCGAAGGCCGAACCGCTGATCGAGACGTGCCGCAAGATGGAGGTCGACCCGACGCGAGCCCAGAACAAGTTCGCGGAAGCGCGCTCTTACCTGGAGGCCGAAGACTTCCCAGCCGCCACGGCGAGCATCCACGCGGGCCGCGATGCCGCGCAGACGTCGCTCGCGGCGAAGCTGAACCACGCCCTCCAGGAGGCGGCGGAGAACGTCGCCCATGCGAAGAAGCTCGGGTCCGACGCGAGAGATGCGGAGGCGCTGCTCCGCCAGGCGAACGAGCGAATCCTCCAAGGGGAATTCGACGGGGCGATGGACGTCGTCGAGGCCGCGCTCGAGCGCGTCGAGTCCGCGAAGGTCGTCGAGAAGCGCTTCGTCGATCTCACGTTCAAGGCGGAGACGACGGTCCGGAACGGCCGCAAGTTCGGGATCGACATGAAGGCCGCCGAGGCGAAGCTCGCGCGGGCGGTCCAGCTCCGGAACACGGACTTCCCGGAGGCGATCAAGGTCGCGGAGGAAGCGTACCGAGTCGCCTGGGACGCGACGGAAGCGTTCGCGCCGAGCATCCGGGGATCGCTCGAGGTCGGTCCGACGACGCGGAACGAATGGACCGAGGCGACGCTCACCCTGGAGAACGTCGGGAAGGGGCTCGCGAAAGACGTCCGCGTACGGATCCTCGGCGACGCGGAGACCGACGGCGCGACCGAACTCCCGGCCGTCCGGGCGCACGCGACCGAGGTCCTGCAGTTCCGCCTCAAGATGACCGCCTCCGGGAGCGTGCCCCTCGCGATCCAGATCGTCTCACACCGGGTGTTCGACGAGAAGGAATACACGCAGGAGATGATCGCCCAGATCGACGTCTCCGAGATCCGCGCGGAGAAGGCGAAGCGGCTCGTCGCGGACCTCGAGACCCGCTGTCCGACCTGCAAGGGCCTCATCAAGATGGGCTTCAAGGTCACTCGTTGCGGCTGCGGCCGCGACTTCCACGAGCTGTGCGCGAGCCGCGTTGGGCGGTGCCCCGTTTGCTTCCGCTCGCTCCAGGGAGCGACGGAGTAGTCAGGCGAGCGATCCGGCGGCGCCCTCCGCGGCCGCGACGAGCGCCCCATCCCGCATCCACGCCAGGACGCGTTCGACGTCGTCCGCCATCGACCGGTCGGCCTCGAGGGTCGCGATCTCGCGCCGGATCGCGGCGTGCGCCGCCCGCGGGCCGAGACCCGGCCGCAAGGGCCGGAGGAACTCCACGCCTTGGGCCGCGGCGAGGTACTCCATCGCGACGACGTGGCTCGCGTTCTCCGTCGCCTGCCGGAACTTCAGGGCCGCCGCCATCCCCATCGGCACGAAGTCCTCCTGGTTCGCCGACGTCGGGATCGAGTCCGCGGAGGCCGGATGGGCGAGCACCTTGTTGTCGCTCGCATACCCGGCGGCGACGTACTGGAGGATCATCATGCCGGAGTTCAGGCCGCTCTCCCTCGTCAGGAAGGGCGGGAGCTCGCTGAGCCGCGTGTCGACGAGCCGGGCGATCCGACGCTCGGAGAAACCGGCGAGGACCGCCATCGCCAGCGAGGCGTAGTCCAAGGCCATCGCCAGCGACTGGCCGTGGAAGTTCCCGCCGCTCACGCTCTCGTCCGGGAAGATGAGCGGGTTGTCCGTCGCGGCGTTCATCTCGATGCGCAGCGCCTTGGCCGCGTGGTCGAGCGCGGCGCGGCATGCGCCGAGGACTTGCGGGATGCACCGCAGCGTGTAGGCGTCCTGGACCTTGTGCGGCCCCTTGTGGGACGGCACGATCTCGCTGCCGCGCAGCAGGCGACGGAGATTCGACGCGACCTCGCGCGCGCCGGGTTGCGGCTTGAGGGCGATTAGGCGGTCGTCGTACGGTCTCGGCGAGCCGCGGAGCGCCTCGAACGAGAGGGAGGCAGCGACCTGCGCATCCTTCAGGAGCCGCAGGCCGTCGTGGAGCGCCAGCGCCCCGACCCCCGCCATGACGGCGGTCCCGTTGACGATCGCCAGGCCCTCTTTCGTCTGCAGGACGAGCGGGTCCACGCCCGCTTCCTTCAACGCCTGCCCGCCGGACATCGTCCGCCCGCCGAATTCCGCGCGGCCTTCGCCGACGAGCACAAGGCCGAGGTGCGCCAGCGGCGCGAGGTCGCCGCTCGCCCCGAGCGATCCGCGGGACGGGATGACGGGATGGACGCCCCGATTCAGGAGGTCGAGGAGACGCGTGACGACGATCCTCCGCACGCCGGAATAGCCCATCGAGAGCGTGTTCGCCCGCAAGAGGAGCGACGCCCGCACCTCGTCCGTCCGGAGCGGCTCGCCCTGACCGACCGCGTGGCTCCGGAGCAAGTTGAGTTGGAGCCGCTTCGCGTCCGCCTCGGAGATCGCGACGTTCGCGAGCTCGCCGAACCCCGTTCGGATGCCGTACGCCAGCGGGCCGGACCCCGCGAGCTTCTCGAGGGATTGCCGGCTCGCGTCCACGCGCCGCGCGGCCGCCGGCGCGAGCCGGACGCGCTCTCCGCGCCGGGCCACCGCGACGACGTCGGCGAGGTCGAGCGATCGGCCGTCGAGCGAGTGCATGCGCGGACCGCCGCGGCATCCCGCTCCCGCGATATAGCCTTGGCGCGGACGTACAAAAGGCGTTAAGACTCCGCGGCCGTTCGGGACCCGAACCCATGCAGATCGTCTTCCTCGGCACGTCGGGATCGTGGCCGACGCCGAAGCGGAACGTGAGTGCGGTCGCGATCAAGCGCGGTCCCGAGGTCATCCTGTTCGACTGCGGCGAAGGCACGCAACGTCAGTTCATGCAGAGCAAGCTGAGCTTCATGCAGGTCTCCCGCGTCTTCATCTCCCACTTCCACGGCGACCATTTCCTCGGGTTGCCGGGGATGGTGCAGAGCATGTCGATGAACGGCCGCGAGGCGCCCCTCGACGTCTACGGGCCGCGGGGGATCGAGCGGCTCGTCACGGACCTCCTCTCGCTCGGATACTTCACGCCGGGCTTCGCGGTCCGAGGGAAGGAGCTGCCTCCGGGCGGCGAGGTCGATTGCGGGGAGTACGTCGTGCGGGCGTTCGAGGCCGTGCACACGGTGCCTTGCCTCGGCTACGTCCTCGAGGAGAAACCCCGCCCGGGGCGGTTCGGCCTCGAGCGCGCGGAGGCTCTCGGGGTGCCGAGCGGGCCGCTGTTCAGTCGCCTCCAGGAGGGACAGTCGGTCTCGGTCGGCGGACGCGCGGTCCGTCCGGAGGACGTCCTCGGGCCTCCCCGCCGCGGCCGCAAGGTCGTGTACACCGGCGACACGATGCCGCACGACGCCCTGATGGACGTCGCCCGGAACGCGGACGTCCTGATCCACGACGCGACGTCCGATGCCGCGCTCGAGGAGAAGGCGAACCGGTACGGACACTCGTCCTCCCGGCAGGCCGCGGAGATCGCCGCGAAGGCGAACGTGGGACTGCTCGTCCTGACCCACCTGAGCCCGCGGTACGAGGATCCGACGACGATCCTCGAGGACGCGAAGAAGGTCTTTGAGGACGTCCGGGTCGCCGAGGACTTCATGGAGATCGAGGTCCCGTACCCGGAGTAGGAGTAGGAGTAGGCGATGAGCCTCCGCCACCAGGTTCTGTTATCGTGGAATAACGATAGCTTACCTCCATGAGCCGGAAGCCATCTCGGCCTGAGCGAGCCGGACGAAACGCGCCATCTCGGTCTGGGCGCGGTTGGCATACGCCGCGACCCGTCGCGCGACTTCCTCCCGCGCCCGCGAATCCTTCGACGGACCGACATATTCTTCGACCTGTGCCCTCCGACCGCCCCGATCCTCGTAGTGCCAGAAGTACAGGTATCGCCCCTTTCGAATTGTCTTCACACAGTATCCGCAGCCCACCATCATAGCCGGATCACCGAAACGTCCAGTGAGTTGTAGGTCGTTATCGTTATTTAACGATAACAGCCGGGTCCGCGAACCTGCTTGCAGGAAAGTACTTGGGCCCTGTCGCGCGTTCCTACGCGACCCATGCTCACCGCACTCAGGCATCTGTTGGCCGAGAATCCGATGGCGGTTGTCGTTGGGATCGTAACGGTTTTGTCTCTTTCGACTCTAATCGCGTTCCAAGCCACAGTCCCAGCGACCTTCAGCTTTCTGGGGCTGCTCGCTGGCGGCGCCGCGGTTGGATGGTGCTGGAGAGAAACAAGAAACGCGATAGCCGCCGCCTTCCTTGCCGGCTGGACCGCCTACTTCCTCGGCAGCGTCGCATTCGTCTCGAGCAGCTCGATTGCAGCGGGATATTCGGCGGACCGGGTTGCAGCTGAGATTGGCGCCGGGGTGTTCGTGGGTCTCGTCTTCGGCATGGTCGCAGGTGGATGGGCCGCCGGCGGAGGCATACTGGGGACGTTTTTCCGCCGCCGGCTGCGCGCCCGTTGAGGCGGCCGGGTGCAAACGCGACTCACGACTTAGTTAGGTAGGAATAACGCGCCGGATTCAAGGTCGGTCGCCCCTCTCACAGGAGCTTCATCAGGTCCGACTTCGTGACGATGCCCGTGACCTCGCCCCGCGTGGTCACGAGGACCGCGTTGTAGTGGCGCAACAGGCTCGCGGCGAGCTCGACCGGGGCTTTCGAGTCGACCTGGGGGAACGCGGGCTCCATGACCTCGTCGACGCGGATCCGTGCGAGGTCTTTCGGGTCCCGACCGCTCAAGATCAGGTTGTTGATCACCTTGTCCGAGATCGAGCCGACCGGATGCCCGTTGTGCATGACCGGCATCTGAGAGAACTTCCAATGTTGCATCTCGCCGACCGCCGTCTGCAGGGGCAGCCTCGCCTCGACGTACTGGACCTTCCGCGTCTGGATCTGGTCCACGAGCGCTTTCTTCTCCTGCTTCTTCAGCTCCGCCTCGAGCGAGTTCATGATCCGCCGCACGACGTCGTACGAGGGATTCATCTGCCGCTTCTCGATCTTCACGATCGTCGACTGGCTGACGTTCGCGAGGCGGGCGAGCGCAGTTTGCGTGAGGCTCAGGGCCTTGCGGAGGCGCGGGATCTCCTCCAGGTCGGGCATCATCGGCCGGGAGAAGGTGCGGGGGTACATATTCCTGCCGGAATTTTCGGGTCAATCGTATATTATTAGCCAATCGAACGTCCGGGGGGCGCCGCGTCACGTTTCCATTGATGCGGCGCTCGGTGGCCGCACTCGTGCGAAAAAAACCATATATGCACCCAGGCATCCACGCGGCACAGCCGGGAGGGCTCTCCGTGGCACGCAACATCTACGTCGAGGAACTCATTCACACGCCGATCGAACAACAGGGCACGGAGATCGTCGAGCGGAAAGGGATCGGCCATCCGGACAGCGTCGCCGACGGGCTCGCGGAAGCCGTGTCTCGGGCGCTGTGCAAGATGTACGTCGCGCGGTTCGGACGGATCCTCCATCACAACACGGACCAAGTGGAGGTCGTCGGTGGGCAGAGCGCCCCGAAGTTCGGCGGGGGCGTGTTCCTCGAGCCCGCGTACATCCTCCTCGTCGGCCGCGCGACGACGATGGTCAACGGCGAGCGACTCCCGTACCGCACGACGGCGATCGAGGCCGCGCACGACCACCTCACGCAGACGTGCACGAACCTCAACGTCGACGCGGACGTGACGATCGACTGCAAGATCGGCCAAGGCTCCATCGACCTCCGGGGGCTGTACGACACGCAGAAGCAGCTCGCGAACGACACGTCGTTCGGCGTCGGCTTCGCGCCGTTCTCCGAACTGGAGACGGTCGTCTTGCAGACGGAACAGCTCATCAACGGGCCGCTGAAGGACGACCTGAAGGCGGTCGGGCAGGACATCAAGGTCATGGGGGTCCGCCACGGGGACGCCATGCGCCTCACGATCGCCGCCGCGATCGTCGACAAGCACGTGCCGGACGGCGATGCTTACGTCGGCGTTATCGAGGAGCTTCGCGAACGTGTCCTCGACAACGCGGTCAAGTACACGGACCGCGAGGTGAAAGTCGACATCAACACGGGAGACAATCCCGAGGCGGGGATCTACTACCTGACGGTCACCGGCCTGTCGTGGGAGAACGGGGACGATGGCAGCGTCGGCCGCGGGAATCGGGTGAGCGGACTCATCACCCCGTACCGACCGATGTCCATGGAGGCTGCCGCCGGAAAGAATCCCGTGACGCACGTCGGCAAGCTGTACAACATCCTCTCGTTCGACATCGCGGACCGCCTCGTGAGAGAGCACCCGGGCAAGGTGAAGGAGGTCTGGGTGCGCATCGTCTCGCAGATCGGGAAGCCGATCGACGAGCCGCAGGCGGCCACCGCGCAGATCATCCCGGAGAAGGGGACAAAGATCGGTTCGCTCCAAAAGGACGCCGAGGCCCTCATCGACGAGGAACTCTCGAAGATCTACAAACTCACGGATCGGATCGTCGCGGGCAAGGCGCGTTGCTTCTGAACGTGGGCCGGGCCCATCGGCCGAACTTATTTATCTCGACGCTCGGTTCTCACCGCGGTCGGGACGATGGACGAGGACGTCGCATTCATCGAAGAGCAGGTGGACCGCCACCACGCCTGGTTCTCCAAGTGCCTCCCGCTGATCGCGTCGGAGAACATCATCAGCCCGATGGCGCGGGAGATGCTCCTCACCGATTTCGGAGACCGCTACGCGGAGGGCCTGCCGCACGAACGGTACTACCAGGGCAACACGTTCGTCGACGAAGTCGAAGACCGCGTCGTCGCCCTCGCGAAGAAAATCTTCCGCGTTCGGCACGCAGACCCGCGGCTGATCAGCGGCACGGTCGCGAACATGGCCGTGTACTTCGCCTTGCTCGAGCCGGGCGACATCATGACGTCCGTCGCCCTGAGCCACGGCGCCCACATCAGCTCCGCGAAGTTCGGCGCGGCCGGGATGCGGGGCGTGCACAACGTCAACTATCCCTTTGATGTCGACCGAATGAACATCGACGTCGACGAGACGGCGAAGCTGATCAAGCAGGTCCGCCCGCGTGTGGCCGCCTTCGGCCAGAGCGTCTTTCTCTTCCCGACGCCTCTGCGGGACCTCCGGGACGCGTTCCAGGAGGCCGGGTGCGACGTCTGGTACGACGGCGCGCACGTGCTCGGCCTGATCGCCGGCGGCAAGTTCCAGGACCCGCTCCACGAAGGCGCCGATGTGCTCACGGGATCGACGCACAAGACGCTCCCGGGGCCGCAGCACGGCATCCTCCTGTCCGACTCCGACGATGAGAAGTTCGTCAAGAGGCTTCAGCGGGCCGTCTTCCCTGGCGTCGTGTCGAACCACCATCTGCATGCGATGGCGGCGCTCGGAATCGCGCTCGCGGAGTGCGCCGAGTTCGGCCGCGCTTACGCCGACCAGATCGTCCGGAACTCGAAGGCCCTCGCGCAGGCGCTCCATGAGAGAGGCGTGAAGGTCCTTGCCGAGAAACACGGATTCACGGAGAGCCACGCGATTGCGCTGGACGTCGGGGCGCTCGGCGGCGGCGCGAAGGTCGCCGCGGACCTGGAGAAGGCGAACATCATCACGAACAAGAACCTCCTGCCGTGGGACACGTCCCCGGTGAAGCCGAGCGGCATCCGGCTCGGGACGCAGGAGCTCACGCGCCTCGGGATGACGGAAGCGCAGATGCGGGAGGTGGCGGACCTGTTCGCCCGCGTCGCCGTGAAAGGGGAGCCGGCGGAGAAGGTCGCGGCCGACGTCGCCTCGATGCGTGCGGAGTTCAACACGGTCCACTTCTGCTTCACGGAAGGCGCGGAAGCCCACCGCCGATGGCGGATCGCATGATCAGTCGCGGCCCACGAGGACTTGCGTGACAAGCCCTTGGAAGATCTCCTCGACGCCGCGACCGCTCCTCGCGCTCGCGTACGACCACGCCCATCCCCGCGCGCGGAAGAACGACTCGACCTCCGCGGACGTCATCGCGGCCTGGGGATGCAGGTCTTCCTTGTTCACGACGCCGTACGTCGGGATGTTGCCCGCCACGGAGCGGATCGAGGCCGCCCACGCGTCCAGCGCGTCGAGGGTGCCGCGCCGGGTGACGTCGGCCACGGCGAGGATCCCCCGGGCCCCGTGGTAGTACGCCTCCTTGAGGAGTTCCCGCAAGGTCGGGGTCCCCATGATGTCCCAGATGATCACGTCGACGGGCACGTCGCCGGCGCCGGACGGGTGCCGGACCGCGACGCTCTTCTTCGTGACCTTCGTGCCGAGCGTGGCGACGTATCGGTCGTCGAACGCGTCCTGGACGAACCGTCGGATGAGGGAGGTCTTGCCGACGCCCGCCTCGCCGGCCATGCAGATCTTCACCTTCGCGAGGACGCCGGGCGCGCTCATCGCTCCGCCTCATCCGCCTTGCGCTGCGCCGACCGCTCGGCGTCGTCCTGGCCTTGCATCCGGTGCAGGGTCGCCTTGAGCCGCCACCCCCCCGGATACCTGGGGTCGATCTTCAGGACGCGGTCCAGGATCGTGATTCCCTCCTCCACCTTGCCGTCGCGGACGCGGATCACCGCAAGGACGAACAGCGCGTCGACGTCGTCCGAGTCCTCCGAGAGGCGTCGCCGCACGAGCGCGGCCGTGTCCGGGTTCTTGAACTTCGCTTCCGGAAGCTCCTCGCGTCGCGCGCGCGGCGCCGACCCGTGCGGGATCGCCTTGGGACGCGAATCCGGTCTCGCCGATGCAACGGTCCTTGCGCGCCGTCGGCGGCGCGGTGGCTCGGGTTCCCGGACCTCCGACGTGTCGGGGTTACGCACCGTGCCACCCCCGGACCCGGCGGAAACCCCCGCGGAGGAACCGCTGGAGGATCGGATCGACGTGATCGAGGCCCGTCAAGCGCCCATCCCAGTCGACGAGGGCGGGCCCGTGCGCCCGCTCGAGGGCGCGCTCGGCCGCCTTCATCTGCGGGAACAGGTAGCGGGGGTTCCCCCTCGAAGTGAGCGCGGCCAAGATGACGTGCTCTCCGCGGAGCACCCCGGCCCGGCGGCCGCCGAACGACATCTCGTCGAGGGTCGCCTTCGTGTCGAACGAGTCCCGGACGAAGTCCTGGATCGCGACGAACATCGAGGCCACGAGGTCGTCGTCTTTCCGCAAGTCGGGGCCTCGGCTCATGTGTTGGATCAGGATCCCGCTCCGGTGCATCAGGAAGACCTCGTCGATGACGATCCGCCGCTCGCCGAGGCCCGCGCTGAGCCCGACCGCGATGACGATCGCGAGGATCCCGAACGCCACGATCACGATGACGTTCGTGAAGTTCGGCTGGAACGGTGGCGGCGCCGCGACGGTCAGGATGCCCCGCGCGAACCTTGGTCCGATCGAACGGTTCGTGGCGTCCTCGTACACGAGAGACGCGTTGAGCCAAACCTGGGTTCCGATCGGCGCACCCTCGCTGACGATCGCCGTGATGTTGACGCTGACCGAGCTCCGAGGAGTCAGGGTGTAGTTCCGGTAGACGAGCGGGGTGCTCGCGTTGACCCCGAGGTAGGGACCGGGCTCCACGGTCACGGTGACGTTGTGCGCTGTCAAACGGGTCTCGTTCTGGGTATCGTTCGCGTCCATGAAGTTCGTCACGTTGATCCCGAACTCCGCGAGCTCTCCCGGGTGGACGGACGTCGACGGTTTCGGTTCGATGCTCACGGCGAGCACGCCGATCACGATCCAGACGTCGACCCGCGAAGTGCGGGGGGTGGCCGAGCCGCCGCCAACCTCCAACGCGGCCGCAGAGGCGGTCCGGTACCGACCGGCCGTCGCGGTCGCCGCGACCGTGGCCGGGATCGACCACCCGTAGCTCCGGCCCACGCGGAGCGCCGTGCACTGCCATTCGACGAAGGTCCCGGACGCCGTCAAGAGGGAGCAGTCCGGCGGCATCCCGAGCGCCGCGGTGTCGATCGCGAAATCCGAATCGACCGTGAAGTTCACGCGCGCGAGCTGGAGTTGCCCGCCGCCCGTGACGTTCAGGTAGAGCGCGAACGCGATCGTCTCGTTCCGCTCCGCGGAGGACCGGTCGGCAGTGAGGGCGAGCGTGAAGCTCGAGGCCTGCGGCCGCACCGCAAGAGACGCGGCCGCGATGGGGACGACCGACGAAAGGCCGAAGAACATCAGGGATAACCATGCGAGCGCAGCGGGAGGGCGGCCCACGGAACCGCGTTCCGATTGGCCTGACGCTATTTGAGCTTGCGACCTCGTTATCGCAACTGGTCTTTCCCGCGCCGGACGTCGATGCCCGAAGTTTTATATGGGGACCGCCTCTTGGCAACGACCCTACAGCCCGTTGCCAGAGGGTTTCGTTGCTCGATGAGTTGCAGCTGAAGCGGGAGCGCGAGAACCAAGAAGCGGAACGGCACCGCCGGCGGCGCGACGAGCTGAACGATAAGACGCGGGAATGGGTCGAGAAGCGGGATGCGCTGAACGCCCAGGTGCGGGCCCTCGTCGACGAGGCGACCCAGCATCGGATCCTGCGGGACGAGTTGAACGGCCAGGTCAAGGCGGCGAAGGAGGAGCGGGACAAGTTC
>DASWDU010000037.1 GCA_036395115.1 Thermoplasmata archaeon
AGTGCTTGTGCAATTATGGGTGACGATCCCGGTCAGAGCATAGGTCTGTGTTCCTTCCACCTCGAAGTTCACCACGCTCGTTTCGTCATCAGTCAGTTGCAGCGCACGAACCTGTGAGACCATGAACCGTCCCTGCAGAAGTTCTTTCAGCAGGGGGGATTCCAAGTATTCGTTCAACCGCGCGAGGGTTTGACAGGTTATCCCCCGCGTCGAGTCTTCGTACCTCGTTGAATATTGCATTTTCTTCCAAAGCCGATAGGCTGAGACACCGAGGTTCTGTCTTACAGTCTTGAGATACGGTCCTAGGCCATAGTAGGTTTTCGGCTTGTTACCAAGGTTCAACGATCCTGCATCCTTGGCTTTGATGGACAACTCCGCAACGAGTCGGAACAATCTGGCCTTGTCATCGCTGTACGCAATACTGATGCAGAAACCGTCTGCATGCATCCCGGTGGCTTTCCAGAGTTTCGGTTTGAATCCCATCGCAAGCATCGTGAAGAGGAGATATTCCCTGTTGATGGGGTTGAAGGTCTCGAACTGTATCTGCTCAAGCCTGCCATTCCTGACTGCCAAACACCCATCCCCATCGAGATAGGTAGCGAGAAAGGCGGCAGTGACATGCTCTTCGAGCGGAAGACTCCGCCAGAGATTCGACAGGAGATCAATCAGCGGCTTGGACGGGGCGTGCAAGACCATGGTAGGTCGTTTGCTCTCGAAGGACTGTCTGCTCGTGGGCTGGGCCGCGGTACGCAGCGAGCCACCGTACACTTTCGAAAGGAACGAGTGGACTCGCAGGAGCTTTCGCGTGTCCGAGTTAAAAAAGCGGAGATGTCGATCCCCATCGGACTTCTGAAATCCAAGCAGATAACCCAGCCCGGAATCCACCCAAGGTGGAAACGTGTACTTGGTCTGGGTGGTGCTGAACTCAGTCAGCTTGAGCAGATCTTCATCGCCCAGGATCGGCCTGAGCTCAGCCAGCCTGGTGACCTTTTGTTTGGGATACTTTCTTGGAAGCTCGTAGCCTAACGCCGCAACAGCGGAGTTCTTCACGAACAGATTTGGATAACGAAGCAACGTATGGGTGGCAACCTTTTTTCCCTCCACCTTGCCTACTGCGACCAAGGCGTCCCCGACTTTCAGCTCGCTTGCTGCCTTCCACGTGAAACCATTGGCGCCCAAGCATAGTATCGGATGATTTGGCGTGACTCTGAGCAATCCAAACTCGTGCTTCACCCGGACAAGCCGGGTGGCCGTCCGGGCGAATGTCTTCTTGACTGGTCGGAAGACTGTGCTATACGATTCGGGATCATATGAGAGAACCTCGTCCCCGACCGCTACTTCCTTTGCGGCCTTTACGCCGTGAGAGGTAACTATGGGTTCATCGTGAGGTATGCAAACGAGCCCTTTGATTTCCCGGCCTTTGAAGCCCGCCTCGACCCGCTCCCGCTCCTCTCGCGGCAGGGAACCGTGGTGGACCGCGACGTCTTGGCGGACCATCGACAGGCGGGAGCCGAGGAGCTCGGCGAGAGGACGGGCGTTCACGAAGACGAGCGTCGAGCGGCTCTCGTCGAGGGAGTCGTCGATCGCGGAGAGCCCCGCCGCAGCCTCCGGGGTGATGTAGAAGTCGCGAGCGGTCTCGAAATCCTTGTCGATGGGACGAGGCCATTCGACTCGGTACTCGTATCGCTTCTCGAGAGGTGCGAGGAGGATTTCGAGGGGTTTCTCGCCGCCGAAGAGCGAGGCTATCGCGTCCGGGTGGCCTACGGTGGCGGAAAGGCCGATTCGCTGGAAATCCCGCTCCGCGATTCGACGGAGTCGCTGGAGGCCGACCGAGAGCTGGATCCCCCGTCGGTCCTCCGCAAATTGATGGACCTCATCGACGACGACGTACCGCACCGCCTTCAGGTGACGTTGCATCAATTTCCCGGAGAGGATTGCCTGGAGGGTCTCCGGGGTGGTGATGAGGATGTCAGGTGGATTGGCGGCTTGCTTTCGGCGCTCGGAGGTGGGCGTGTCCCCGTGCCTCACGGCCGCGGTGAGGTGCGTGGAAGCGACGAGGCGCTGGATGCGGTCAATCAGATTCCGATTAAGAGCGCGCAGAGGCGTGACGTAGAGGGCCCGGACGCCGCTTCGATCCGTAGCCCCAAGTGCCTCGAGAATCGGGAACAGGGCGGCCTCTGTCTTGCCAGACCCGGTCGGTGCGACAATGAGAAGGTGCGAACCCGCTCGAATCTCCGATAGCGCCCGTGCCTGCATCTCGTTCATTTTCGAGATCTCGGCGCGATGGAGCAATTGGGTAAGCCCTGTGCCTCCTGCCTTGCCCTGACTCTTCGGGTCCAATAACGCCAGTGACCGAATTCGGACGATAAAAACCGTTCGGAGGGTTGCGCGAACCTACAGGTCCACTCTGGCGCCCCCTGGGGGGTAATGTTCGAAACGGAGCCTACGAAACGTCTACGAAGGATTGGAGTGACTGGTCTGCGAAGCTGGGATTATCGGCTAAATTGCGACTCGATGAGAGTACGTGTCTCCTGATCGGGCCCGTCTGTCTTCCAGATTGTCACTGCATACTGCTTGCCGTCAGTCCCGACGAGACGCAGGTCTATCCAGGACTCGCGTCGATCGAAGCTCCTCTTTTTCACGACGTTGAAATCCCGGGGGCGAATTTCACAGTACTGCCGTGCACCAAGGGACTTTAGCTTCTTGAGCCGAACTTCCTTTGCGGCGGCAGTCGGAACGCCTAAGGGTGTCAGCTCGCCCTTAAGTTCTCTCCAAGGGTCGATGTCGCGGACCAGCACGATTCTCTTGTTTGTCACGAAGAGCTTGCTTGAGGCTCGCCCTGCGAATCCCATGAAGACGAATTTCGGGAGGAACCTCCGCCACGGAGACAGAACGTTCATATCCCATCCGGTCACCGCTTTCAGGATCTCTTCGTTGGTTTCCGTAATGAGCCCGCCCGTATCGGAGTATGTCCTCCTCAGACCGTCTAGGTCGCCTGCGCGGACAGGCCGATACGCCTGATCGTCTAATCCCATTTCAAGGCACCAAGAGAATTGTTGGGTCCGGAGGATCAAGTGAGTTATCAAACCTTGCTGTATCGGCCAGAAAATTCAGAAGTTGGATCAATGCATCCTCTGCGATGTCCGATGGTATCTCGCTGCCGAACACATATTCGAAAAGGAACGTAATCGTGCTGCCGGGCGTGCTTACTATCTTCAGAGCGAGGGGGTCAGGCATAATACCAAGGAGAGCCTCGGCCCCAACAGTTATCGTCAGGCCGAGCTGCCAACCAAGCATCGCAGCGGCTCCATACAGAGGGACGACCGCGATGATCGTGTCGACGACAATGGTCCCCGCACTTTCGTAGTGTGAGAGCCTCTTGATTGGGTTGTCGGTTTGACTGGCCTGGAAGACTTCGTAAGACGCCAAGATCCCACCGACAGCGATTGCTGCGGCAACGCCCAACCTAATCCTGAGGCCCGTCTTGAAGATTTGACCCCTGAAGAGTCCTTCAACAAGCACCTCGTCGGACTTCAATACGCCGAATACCGCGGTTGCGCCAGCGAGGACGTAAACCGTTCCCTTGACGACATCCCCATCCCGGAAAGCCAAGATGGCCTGGCTTCCGAATATCACGAGAGTCGCTCCAACCGCCGCCCCTCGCATTGCCGACCGAAGCTGCGTGTACTTCACGCCCGTCAGCAGGCGCGAGTCGTCTAAGTTGTCGACGATCTCGCCGCGAACCTCCTTCTCAAGGACACGGACCTCCGTGAGTTCGACGCTAGGGATCTCAGGGTGCGGCACTCGCAGCTTCACCGTTACCGCAGCCGTTTCCCCGACCACGTAGTACGGCTGGTCCGTCTCGAGGTTCGTCAGCTTCGTGACCGTGAACGTGGATCGGCCGAAGGACATCTCCTCCCGCGCGCCCGAGGGGACGTTCAGCACCGGGAACAGCATGTTCGCCGTGAGCTGGCTCGTGATGGAGATGCCCTGCCGGATCATCTTGAATACTTTGAGGGCGATGCCGAAGCCGTCCACGGAGTTTCGGACCCACGCGTCTTCGGGGGCCCACGTGATCGTGTCTTGAAAGGATGCGATCTCCTCGGGGGAGTCCCCGAGCAGGTAGATGGCATCGGCGGAAGCCGGGGCCTCTGAATCGAAGGGATCGCCCATCCGGTAGACGTACACGGAGAACGGGTCGAACGAATAGAACCCGGTGACAAGGCCTTCGGTCGAATCGGGCAACGCGGCTTCGAGCGCCTCCATGTCCGTCGAGAGACGTGCGACGACGTACTCCGCCGATTCCTGGACTCGAACGAGGGTGGCCGCGACCGTCACGTCCGTGACGTTCAGCGCGGCTTTCGTGACGGAGAATCCGTCACTCGTGAGCCACACCGGAGTGAGGACGAGCGTGGCCGCCGGCACGCCTCCGACCTGGGTTGTGTTCTCCTCCGTCGCGACCTCCCGGGGGATCCGGAGTTGAAACTCGTACGCGTGGTCGTCGATCGCGGCGCCCACGGCGAGGTTCTGGTAGAACGGAGGCGCCGCGAGGAAGTCAGTCCCCCGGAAGAGGGAGTAGACGAAGGCCGGCACGGTCGTCCCGTCCGCCGTCTCGGTCCCGCGGTCTGCTTCCGGCCGAATCGAGAACTGCACGATGACGCCTTGCGGCTTTCCGAGGCGGATCGGGACATCCATGGAGGCGTGGTAGATTCGCTCGCCCGCATCGTCGCGGACCGGCACCTCCGCGACGTTCACGAAGTCCACGTCCGACGCATGGCTGTCTTCGATGTACTTGAACCGGTACTGACGCGGGCTCCAGACGTCGCAGTCGCCATAGTTGATCGCCCAGGTGCCCCAGCTGTCCTGCCCGAGGTCTTCCGCCTTCCTCGCGGTGAAATTTGTCTCGCCGCCTTCGGCGAGGACGTGGTTGATCGTCGAGAGGACGTCCTCGATCGACTCGTTGCTGCTCCGCGTCGCGTCGTCCGTGTGATCCGACAGGTATACGCAGTCGTCCGCGTCGATGTTGTACGTCCAGATCGTCGCGGAGAGGCCGTGCACGCCAAGCGCGTGGAACCGCTGCGTGAACCGGACGAGGCCGGGTTCGAACGCGCCCCTCCATGGCGGACTCCAGAGTTCCGTCGGCGAGAGGTCGAGTCCGTCGACCACTCCGTCGCCGTCGGTATCGGAGAGGAGGGGATTCGTAGGCCTCCGGTTCAATCCCTCAAGTTCGTCGAAGTCGGAGAGGCCGTCCCGGTCCGTATCGGAATCCGTGGGGTCCGTGAGGAATCCGTATCTCGCTCGCCCGTCCCACTCTTCGTCGTCTCGCAGGCCGTCGCCGTCCGTGTCGGGTGCGATCGGAGATGTGACGAGGGACCGCTCGACCGGGACGCCGTCGATCTCCGTGCGGAACGGCCGCGGGGTCACCTCCTGGTAGTCGGTCAGCGTGTCCACGTCCGTGTCCGAGAGAGTCGGATCGGTCCCGTAAGTCAGGCGCTCCGGACCATCGAGGAGACCATCGACGTCCGTGTCGGGATCGATCGGATCCGTCGGCCTCATGCCCTCGCCCGGGAGCAGCTCGAAGCCGTCCATGAGTCCATCGTCATCCGTGTCGAAATCGAGCGGGTCCGTGCGGATGATCCGATCGTACGCGGCGCCGTCGACGACGAAGCGCAGCGTGCGCGAAGCGATCTCCTCGCCGTCCGCCAGGAAGTCCCCGTCGGTGTCCGGGAGGACGGGGATCGTATGGGTCGTTGAACGTTCCACGGCATCGGAAATCCCGTCACGATCCGTGTCTTTCGACCCCGGGGAGGTCCGGAACGCGAGGAGAATTGATGCGCTCGCGATTCGGCCACTCTCCGCGCCGTGGTTGCGCAGAACGACCTGCCACGACCGGACGCTGGACAGATCCCCTGCGATGAGGTCGGAGCCGACGAGCCCGTCGGATTCGGCGAGGATTCGGGGCCGAAGGAGATCGAGGACGAGATGGACCCCGGTGTCCGTGCGGCTCACCGCGGGACGCCACGGCACCCGGAACGCTTCGGAGATTTCGAGGACGCCCCCTCTGGACAAAGGTACGGTCCGGCGGGAGGGATCGACGGTGAGGGCGGGCAGATCGCCCTGTGCGGTACCGCCCTCCACCCGGCACGCGGGCGAGCAAGGCGGCAGGGAAGCGGCCTCCCTGTTGCTCACGGTCGCCGTCACGGTCTTGAGGGCCTCGTTGCCCGCGCGGTCTCTCGCCCGGACTTCGAACGTGTGGACGCCGTTCGCCAGATCGAGCGTATCGTACACGAACGTATACGGCTCCGCGTCCCGCTCATCGACCGGCGTGCCGTCAATCGAGAACGAGACGGCGGCGAGCCCCTGGTCGTCAGACACGGCCGCCTCGATCACGACGAGGCCGCTCAGCGTCTCGCCGGCCGTCGGCCTAAGCAGCGAGAGCTCCGGAGTCGTCCGGTCGACGAATACCGTGATTTCCCGGGAGAAGCGAGCGACGAACTCCCCGCCCTCATGGGCCTGCGCGATCACGTAGAGGCGGTGCGCCCCTTCAGCCCAGTCGTCGGAGTTCCACGGCAGCGCGAAGGAGCCCGTCGAGTCCCCTTGGGTGCCGTTGACCCAGATATCGTCCACCTGGAACTGGATGAGCGGATCGGGCCGCCACGCCTTCCCGCGGACCTCGACCGCCCCCCGGACGGCAGCCCCGTCGGACGGCACGAGGATCGCCGCGCCGCGGGCGTGGAACCCAGGATCCCAGAGCAGCTGCGCCCTCGGACCGTCGTCGCCGAGGAACGCGAGGCCCACGGACAGATCATTCGACTGGGGATAGTCGATCTGCAAGTCGAGCGCGGCGGATGCAAACACGCCCGCCGCGGGCGGCGCCTCGATGTCGATCGTCGAATTCATCGGACCAAATTCGACGGACCCGAGGCCGGGCGAAACGCGCGCGGCGTAGACCGTCGCCTCTTCCTCGAGGTCCCCAAGGCCGTCTCCATCGCTGTCTTGCGAGCCCGTGTCGATCAGGAAATCATCAAAGTAGAGGGAGTACCAGGCCCCCGTAAGCCCCGCGGCGCAGAGGAAGCCGACGGAGACCTTCACGAATTCCGCGGACGTCCAGGGCGCTGAGGGGAAGTCCGCGATCGGGCTGCGGCGGACGTCGGTCCATGCCGCCAGTCCGACAGGCGGCGAAAGGACCACATCCGAAACGGTCGGTGCACATCGACCCGCGTTCCGACTCGCATGGTAGGCGGTGATGTACCGCACGCTCCCGAGCGGTCGGTAGCTGCCATCGAGGAAATCCAAAGCGACGCCCGCGGCGTACGCGTCCCAGGGGGACGCCACGAGGTCCTGGAGTCGGTCGTACAGAACGGACAGTCGCAGCTCCGTAATCGGCGCGTTGCGAATCGGGAAGATCGCGTATCCGTACGCGGAACCGAAGTCGCGGACGGTCCATCCGCGAATCTCGACGTGAAAGGAGCGGCTCCCAGACCTCGCGAAGCTCGAGGAATAGCCCGCGGACGCCCGGTCGCCGAGGTGGAAGTGGGTGAAGGGCAGCCAGGTGTCGTCCTCGAAGTCGTCGATGAGCGCCGAAGCCGGCGCGGAGCCGACGAGCATGATGCCGACGAAGCCGATCGCTGCGACGAATCTCCAAGAGCCGCGCACGGTCCTACCTCCGAGGCACAAGGACCGCGGCCCCTACGCCCCTCCGCGGCGGGCATCGCGCCCCCTACTATTTGGAGGCACATGTCAAATCCGGCCGTGCGCCCCGGGATGAGAGGTTGGGCGTCCCAGTACGTTACGGCGCGCGGAATCCGGACCATTCTCAAAAGGAATATCGATATGCGCAAGGGATATAACGGCGTAATACTTCGGGTCCAAAAACGAGGGGAATCCGATGACGTACGCGCATCCCGAAGTCTTGGTCGACTCGAGTTGGGTCAAGGGAAACCTGGGGAGCGAGAACCTCCGGATCGCCGAGGTCGACTACGATCCGACGGCGAACTACAACCTCGGGCACATCCCGGGGTCCGTGCTCATCGACTGGAAGAGAGACATCAACGATCCCGTGCGACGGGACATCGTTTCGAAGGAGGACCTCGAGGTGCTCTTCGGCCGTCTCGGGATCTCGAACGACCACCGGCTCGTCCTGTACGGCGACTTCAACAACTGGTTCGCCGCGTTCGCGTTCTGGGTCTTCAAGTATTACGGCGTTGAGAACGTCGTCCTCCTGAACGGCGGCCGGAAGAAGTGGATCGAGGAAGATCTGCCCCTCACGAAGGACGTGCCCTCGGTTCCCACGACCACCTTCGCCGCGAAGGAGCCGGACGAGGACCTGCGCGCCTACCTGCATTACGTCCGGCAGACGTTCCGCGACAAGGACAAGGTCCTCGTCGACGTCCGATCGCCGAAAGAATTCACGGGCGAGATCCTCGCGCCGCCGGAATATCCGACGGAGCACGCGCAGCGCGGCGGGCACATCCCCGGGGCGAAGAACATTCCGTGGGGCCAGGCCGTGAACGAGGACGGGACGTTCAAGACGCCGGAGGAGCTGAAGGCCCTCTACGAGCCGAAAGGCGTGACGCCGGACAAGGAAGTCATCGCGTACTGCCGCATCGGCGAGCGGTCGTCCCACACGTGGTTCGTCCTGAAGTACCTCCTCGGCTACCCGAACGTCCGGAACTACGACGGCTCGTGGACGGAGTGGGGGAACCTCGTGCGGACGCCGATCGAGAAGCCGTGAGATTCGAAAACCGCCGCGCGCGTCCTCGAAGAACGCGATACGAACTGCGGCGGCCTCGAAACCGCCGGCGCTCTAGCCATACGTCGCGTGCAGTCCGGAAGTAACCTCTTGGGGTTCCGCTTAAATATTCGCCTCCAGATGTACTCCGTCGGGGGATCGGAGCTTGGTTTCTGCTAGCCGCTTGCGAGTCGAGGTCTACCGCGACATCCTCCGCTCGATCCACCAGCTCCGGCGCGCGGCCCAGGGGACGAGTGCCTCGCGCGTCGGTCAGCGGGCGAACGTGCCGAACGATCGCATCAAGCACCGCCTCACCGAACTAGCGGCGCGCGGCCTCCTCGACGCGCACGGATCCCTCACGGAGAAGGGCTACGAATATCTGGCCGATTACACGAAACACGTGGAACCGTTCCTCCGGAAATACAGGCTCGACGCAAACGAATGACCAGAGTGTCGCCTCGCGCGGCCGCTTCCGAGGCCTTCGGCGAGGGGGACGCACCGTCCGGACGCTGCGTCCGGACCTACTGTCCGTACCGTGGGTCCCGAACCGCTTTCTCCTCGCGGGTCGATGCGCTCCGCGGCCTACGGAGGAATACTCGTGCACCCCCGAGCGTTCGCGGCGATCACCACTGCCGTCCTGATGTTAGTTTCGGTCAACGCGCTCTCGAAGCAGGCGACTGCCTCGGAGGTGCCGCTGGCAATGGTCGAGCCGCCGATGACGTACGGCCCGGGGTACGCGATCACGAACCTCCCGGACGGCTCCGTGCGGTTCGAATACCTGCCGACGTTCCAGCGCTGGGATGGGGCGTGGCGACCCACGAGCGCCCTCGACCGAGCCTTGGGCGAGTGGCCGTTCCTAGTCGAAGAGAGCTTGACGGACTTCCGGATCACCCGCCTCGGCCAGAGCTTCCGGCAGGTCAAGATGCCCCTCGCGACGTACGAAATCCTCTTGGACGGCGTGAAGGAGACGTTCCCGATCATCCTCATCCCTCCTGAGCCCCTCCTCTCCGTCGTCTTCGAATCGAACTACTCCGTCGAGGTCGACGGCCTCGCGATTCGGCTCCGGGATTCCAGCGGGGCCATCGCCTGGACGACGGCGCAGTTCCACGCGTGGGATTCGGCGGACCCGCCTCGGACGTGGGACCAGCCGATTACGTCCCTTTCTTACTCGACCGGCGTGGTGAGCCTCACCCTCAACGCGACGATGCTCGCGGAGGCCGCCTACCCGATCTTCGTCGACCCGACGTGGGTCACGAGCGCGTCGACGGGGTGGGCGAGCATTTCGACGCGGGACAACGTGACGGAGGACTACGGCGACCACAACTTCCGACTCGGCTGGTTCGCGGACAACTTCAACGACAACACGAAA
Organism: Thermoplasmata archaeon; assembly: GCA_036395115.1. Classification (NCBI taxonomy): domain Archaea; kingdom Methanobacteriati; phylum Thermoplasmatota; class Thermoplasmata; species Thermoplasmata archaeon. Next base: position 10,101 of record DASWDU010000037.1, read on the forward strand.
GACAGCGTTTGGCTCACGGACACCGGCTCGTCGTGGGAGACAGGCGGGGCCGCACAGCTGAACCTTTCGACCCGGATCCGGGCGTCCTCAAGCCGATGGGACACGAAGTTCCAAGGGAAAGTCACGATCACGAGCTCCTTCGCGAGCTTCCAGACCGCGCGGATGCTGTTTCGATGGCAAGACTCGCTCAACTATCACGCTTTGGAGATCGACCAGTTGAACGACATCATGGCTCTGAAGAGGGTGACCGCGGGAGCCGCGACCACGATTTGGTCCACCTCCAAGACGATCGCTCCCGGCGTGCCCTATCTCATCAAGATCGACGCCTTCGGGGGCGCCTTCACCGTCGTATGGGATGGCGCGGTCCTGTGGTCCGGGACGGACCCCGGTTCGCCGAACCCGGGCCCTACGGCGAACGTGGGGCTCGAGACGACAGGGGCCCCGATCACCGTCGACGACGTCCGAGCATGGGCTGCAGCCCTCGGGAGCGTGGAGACGGTCGTCCGAAACGCGGGCGCCAACGGGGCCGTCTCGATGCGAACGGCGCACACGGACTCCCTATTCGACCTCGTCGACCTGCAGGTCCGCTCCTCGCCCGACAACGTCGTCTGGGGCGACCCGCAGTTCGTGAAGGCGGGCGCCAAGTCCGCGACGCTCGACGCCGACGCGTACAACATCCAGGACGACGATCGGAAACCGTACTACCGGAGTGACGTCGTCCTCCGGAGCACGGACGACCTCTCGCCCGCGCTTTCCGAGGTCGCCACGGTCGAGGCGGCCGTCCAGACCGCGTCGTCGGACAATTCCCAGCTCCTCGGGTACGAGCCGTGGCAGTACTACGTCGGCGGCATGGTCAACGTGGTCAACGGGAATCTCCTGCTGCAGGCCACGGACCTGCGGCTCCCTGCGAAGGGATGGAGCCTCGTGTTCACCCGATCATACAACAGCCTCAGCGGCTCGTCCGGACCGCTCGGGCTCGGATGGACGCACTCGTACAACGCTAACTTGGCGTTCCCAGGCGGGGGCGATGTAAACTTCAACGACGGCGACGGATCGACCCACTTCTTCAAGAACTTGGGCGGAGGCCGATTCGGTTCGCCGAGGGGCCTGAGCGGGACGAAGCTCATCCAGAACGGCGACCTGACGTACGCGATGTCCTCGAAGGACGGGACGAAGTGGACGTTCTCCTCGGCGGGCAAGGTGGCCGTGATGGACGATCGGAACGGGAACTCGCTCACGATGACGTACGACGGCAACGGCCGCCTGACGAAGATCGCCGACGAGTCCGGCGTCTTCCTCCTGTTGGCATACGATGCGAACGGCCGGATCATCAAGGTCGGTGACCAAAACGGCACGGTCAGCCAGCAGAGCCCGACGGCCCACACCGGCTCCTGGTCGAACGGCCAGAACGGATTCAGTTCGAACAACTTGTACGCGACCTCCAGCACAGACGGGGCGACGCACCGTTACTCGTCGTACGGTTTCTCGGGGTCAGGGAGCGCGTGGATCACGAAAGTCGAGGCGTGCGTCGAGGCCAAGACAGCCGGAGACGACGATCTCGGCGTGAAGGTCAGCACGGACGCCGGCGTCACGTGGAGCGCGGAGCAAGTCGTGAACCTCCCGACCGCTGATACGTTCACCTGCCTCGACTTCACGTCCCATCGGTCGTCCTGGACGTGGACCGACCTGTCGAACACGAACTTCCGCATCGAGATCCGGTACGTCAAGGTCGGCGGGACCGCGTCGACGGACTCCCTCGACTGGATCCCCGTCAAAGTCACGACGGCGAACCGATTTGTATCGTACGCCTACGACGGTTCGGGCAACCTCGCAAGCGTGACGGATCCGCTAGGTCAATCCGAGCTGTTCCTCTATACCGCCAAGCTCGACAGATTCGTGGATCGGGCTAACAAGAGCCTGCGGTTCGTCCGCGACGGCAGCTCGAAGACCACGGAAGTTTGGACCGGACTGTACAACCGGACGACATCCTCCATCCAGTGGGAGTTCCGGCAGTACCTGATCGCCTACGGCACGTGGCAGACCCGTCAGGCGACGGTGACGGACGCATCGGGCAACGTCACGACGATTACGTACGACCGGCTCGCGGGGCGCCCGACCCTGATCGACGGACCCCTCGCCGCCTCGGGGACCGGATGTTCTTGTTGCGGCTCGAGCGGAAACGAGAAGTGGACGATCCAATGGAACGGGGAGAACAACTGGGTCTACAAGCTGGACGGCCGAGCGAGCCGCACGAAAGCCACCTGGGACGGGCGAGCGAATCCCGTACGGCAGACGGACACCCAGGAGAAGTACACGGAGAACACGTGGCAGAACCGCGACAACGGCACCGTCTTCGATTCACTCGTAATGAAGCAACGGAACCGACGTGGGTTCACGACCTCCAACGCTTTCGACTGGGAGGGCAACCCTACCAAGACGACGGACGCGCTGGGGAATTTCACGCAGTCTGTCTACGACGCCTCCGGATTCGTGACGAAGACGACGGACAGGCGCAACTTCAACACGACATACACGTACGACGTCCACGGGTGGCGGCTCAACACGACTGATGCTCTCGGCCACGTCACGAAGACCGAATACGACACCGTGGGCCGGGTCGTCAAGACCACGACGGCCTTGGGCTTCGTGAGCCGCAAGGCGTACAACGCGAACGACTGGGTTGTCATCGAGACGAATCCGTTGGGCTTCACGACGAAATTCCAGTACAACGCGCGAGGGGACCGCACGGCCGTGGTGGACGCAAACGGGAACCAGACAACGTCCGTTGTCAACGTCACCTGGGGGAAGGTCCAGAAGAATTTCGAGGCGACGGGCGATGTGACGGAGAACACGTACGACAAGCTCGGTCGCCTCGGGCAGGTGAAGGATCCAGACGGCAAACTGTGGACGTACGAATACGACAAGTTCAATCGGAAGACGAAAGAGAAGGACCCGTTCCTGCACCTCACCCAACGGGTATACGACGCCGCGGGAAACGTCGTCACGCGCATCGATGGAAACGCAAAGTACACGAACTCGACGTATGACACCTTGAACCGCCTGACCCAGGTCAGCTACCAAGACGGGAACACGTTGACGTACGCGTACGACGCGAACGGGAACCGCATGACCGAGACCGGCTACGGCTTCACGCGGACGTCCGAGTACGATGCTCTCGACCGTCTCACGAAGATGACGTTCAACTTCGGCTCCTTCTTAAAGATCGTCCAATACACGTACGACCAGAACGGCAACCGGAAGACGATGGTCTATCCGGACGGCTTCACGGTCACGTACGTCTGGGACGCCGACAACCGGCTTGCGAACATCCAAATTACGGGGCAAACGTGGACGTTCACGTACGACGCGGACCACCGCCGCACGTCGGCGACGCATCCGAACGGACTCCAGTTGAACGCGACGTACGACAACGCGGGACGCCTCACGGCGATCCGATCGAAGGACGCTGGGTCGACCGTCGAGGGATTCACGTACACGTACGACAAAGTCGCAAACCGGAAGACGCAGGGACAAGAAGCGAACAGCACGAGTCTATCCTTCGCATACGACAAGGAGTACGAGCTCAATACGACGACATACGAGGCCGGATCGAAGGCGTACTACCAGTACGACGCGAACGACAACCGCCTGTTCCGGAACGAGACGGGGAAGCAGACGAAGTACTTCTACGGCGTGGATTCATCGATCTCCCGGCGGGAGGAGTACGCGGGCGGGAGCCTGCGCGTCACGAACAACTACACGTACGACTCGAACGGCAACCGCGTCCAGAACGTCAAGGCCGTGATCGGGCAAGGCACGACGACGTACAACTACCAGTACGACCTCGAGAACCGACTCGTCAAGGTCCTCTCGGGGAACACAGAGATTACGTCGTACGCGTACTTCTCCGACGGCTCCCGAATCCGGCGAACGGCCTCAGGCGTGGCGACGTACTTCCTTTACGACTTCCGGGACTTCAACGGCTACAACGACATCATCGCGGAGTACGACACCTCCGGGAACATGGTCGCCCGCTACGTCCACGGCCCCGGCGACGACGAGCCCTTGGCGATGTCCCGTGGCGGCTCGTGGTACTACTACCACATCGACGGCCTCGGCAGCGTGACGATGCTCACCCGCGCCGACAAGACGGTCGCGAACCGTTATGTGTACGACGATTTCGGAGGCTTCCGGTCGCGAACCGAGGCGGTCGCGAACCCGTACACTTATACGGGGCGGGAGTACGACTCCGCCGTCGACCTGATCTTCTACCGGGCGAGGTACTACGACCCACTCACTGGGCGGTTCCTGACGAGGGACCCAGCGGGGATCGTGGACGGGGCGAACGTGTACGTGTACACGGGGAACAATCCAGTGAATCGCGTCGACCCAAGCGGCTTGTGCGGCTTCTGGGATATTGGCTGCGTCATCCGTGAAAACTTTTGCATGATCAGCTGCTCGTTCCTGCTCGGGCTGGGCGTCGCCGCTGTTGCAGCCGCCGGGGCAGCGAAGGCATGCTACGGGAACATATACTGCATTTTCGGCATAACGGCCCTCGCGGGGTTCTTCGCTGCTCCCGCGATTGGCGCGGCTTGCGCAGCTTTGTGCCACGCTCCGATAGGCGTCGGATTGCTAACGGGCTTGGTAACCTGGGCGTTCATCATGGCCTGCGTTCCTGCGCTGTGGTGGGACCCTCTAGCACTTGCGATCTGCATTGGTCTGGAACTCTTGATTGGAGCGGTCTATGCCGCAATGCTTGCCAATCTTGCTCCTTACGGGGTCTATCCCTGACACGGCATCTCGATCAGAGCCCGGCGCAACAGGTCGAAGCGGCAAGCGCACTAAAGTGTCCAAGCATCGGCAATGCCCAGATGTTCCCGTCTTTGGTGTGATTCCCGATGACAGATGGCGGCGCGAATCGTTCCAGCATCGGATTCCGCTTGTCCAGACGCATGTGGCGGTCATACGCGCCGCTCACCGTAGTCGCTGCAGCCATCTGCTTCTCGTACTTCGTCCTGCCCTCTCCACGAAGTGAGACGTGGGAAATCTTGTTCGTCGCGCTACGCTTCGGTGCAATTGGCTTCTTCTCCGTCACGCTTGGTTTGTTGGTATTAGGGCTTCGAGTGCGCAAGGTTTCGGTCGACGCGAAAAGTGTGCACTGGGAAGGCCGGTTCGGGGGAATGTTGGACTTGCAATGGGCTGACGTGGGGCGACTCGAATTCGCCGAGCTGCCGAAAGGTCCTCTTGCTCTTCTCACTAGGAGTCCACATATCATCATGATCGGTGTGTTCGGAAAGGCGGGAACGCTCAAGGTGTCGATGAGGCCGCGGGCGGATTTTGGTCGGGTGGATGGAGAGTCGCTCGAGTCTGCCGTGTTCTCCCAGGCACGCGAACATGGAGTTGAAGTGAAAAGAGTGGATTACCGAGATGTTAGACGCTGGAGAGGGTCTAACGAGTAGAAGTGCTGGGCCGATGAGTTGCTAGCGCAGTTTTGCAACGTCCACGACCAAGACGTACGGGCTAGAAGCTTACGGAAGAAAACGATTCTTATTCGGCCTCGTGTCACCTCTTCTTCTTGGCGTACACATCACGGTCGCGGCTATCTTCTGTGGTGCAACCTCAACGTTCTTGGCATTCCCCTCGCACTGAGTATGGACAGCGGCTGTACTTTGCCTTCAGGGCACACGCGAAGAAGCCGTTGAAGCGGAAACCGTGATGAGCGGCGTTCCGCGCACGGTGAACTCCATCAGGAGAAACGCGTGACGCCGAAAACAGAGTGGTCATCGTCTACTGCCACAGCGGTCGTCGCACACGTGGTTCGTCCTGAAGTACCTCCTCGGCTACCCGAACGTCCGGAACTACGACGGCTCCTGGACGGAGTGGGGGAACCTCGTGCGGACGCCAATCGAGAAGCCGTGAGACCCGTCTCTCGGGACCAGCCTGCCCCCATCGGCCGCAGCTTTCACAGGGCGCTCAAGAGCGACTTGACCTCAGCTGTGCCCAGAATCCGGGACCGCGATAACAACCGAGGTTCAGAGAAGTCTTTCGTGTTGAAGGTCCAGATGCCTTCGTTGTCCACGGCGAGGGCGAGCGCGACGACAGGGACGTCATCGGGATCGCGAATCAGACCTGCGGCCTCGTCTTCCTTTTCCTTGTACGCGGACCTCGGGACGACGCTGACGAATTCGTCGGTGAGGAGATCGAGAGCCTCCTTAACGAGGGTCTCCGGAACTTTCTTGCGGTTCCAATCGTCCCGGTTCTCCCACACCTCGCGGACGCACGCCTCCGCAGTCATGAAGACGCCGGGACGGCGGAGAATCAGCTCCCGCACGATGCCACGCTGTATCAGGGCCGCAACGATCACGTTCGTGTCGACGATGATGTTCAACGGCGAGCCTTCTTGGACCGCCACTCCCGGACCATGTCGACGATGTCATCTTCCCGGACGCCCTCGACGGTCAGGCGATCGAGAAGTCCTGCCGCCCGCTTCCGCTTCGCGTCTTCGAGGGCCTTCCGGATTTGCGCCCGGAACCACTCGTTCCTCGTCTTGAATCCCTCGGTCGAGAGGATTCGATCTAGGGCTTGGAGGAGTTCCCTCTCAACGCGGAACAGGACTTGTGTTTCGGCCACGAAAATAGATATCTAGATGATATCATTTAAGCTTTGCGTTTTGCACTCCCACGATGGGGATGTTCCAAGTGGGAGGCGATCTCAACGTCCTCCACGAGCCGAAAGGCGTGACGCCGGACAGAGAAGTCATCGCCTACTGCCGGATCGGCGAGCGCTCCTCGCACACGTGGTTCGTCCTGAAGCACCTCCTCGGCTACCCGGACGTCCGGAACTACGACGGCTCCTGGACGGAGTGGGGGAACCTCGTCGGACGCCGATCGAGAAGTCGTGATCGGTCGGCCAGGCCTGAAAGCCATCCATCGCCTTCGGGTGACCGAACCGGGGAGCCACTAATGCCCTGGTTTCCGCGCCGCCACGACGACGCTCTCCGCCCCGAACGTCTTCGTGATTCGCTTTGTGCTCTCGGAGGACGACCGAGAGAAATAATCGAGTCGCTTCAGGATCCGTACGTCGTGGAACCCTGCCGACCCGATCGTTTCTAGGTACTCCGGCTCCACGGCAGCGCCCCCGATGCAGTCCGCCCAGAGTTGCGGGTTCAGTCCACAGACGTCGCCAACGTCCGACTGCACGACGATGTCCGCAAGTTGCAGGCGCCCGCCGGGTTTCAGGACGCGGTAGATCTCGCGGAACGCGGAGGACTTGTCCGGCACGAGGTTCAGCACCCCGTTGCTCGTCACGACGTCCACGCTGCCATCCGGGAGCGGGATGCGCGTCGCGTCCCCCTCCAGGATTCGGACGTTCTTCACTCCCATCCGCTCGATGTTCGACTGCGCCTTGGCGATCATCGCGGGAGTGATGTCGAGGCCGTACACGTTCCCGGATGACCCGACCTTCAAGGAGGCGAACAGGATGTCCGTCCCGGAGCCAGATCCGATGTCAAGCACGGTGTCGCCTGGCCGCATCGACTCCGCCAGGTGTGGGTACCCCACGCCGGCGAAGGACTCCGTGGCGGTCGGCGGCAGCTTCCGAAGGTTTCCTCCGGATAGCCGAGATACCGGAGCGCGTCGAGGCCCAGCGGAAAGTGGTATGCTTTGTCCGGCCGCGTCGCGACCTCCGTATATAGAGATTGCACAGCCTCCGTGACAATCGGCTTGAGGTCCGACAGACTCTCGACCTGGACCTCGGGAGGCACGTGGGAGACCCTCACGAGCTCCATCGGGAGCTTCTCTACCTTCTTGTCGGCCCAGCGCCAGGCGGCGATCCCGTCGAAGGCATGCGCGGTCAGCAAACCCGCCGCCGCTAGGGTCTCTAGTCGATGTCGCGCGTCCTCGTCGGGAATCCGGAAAACTTCCGCAATCTCGTGAGCGGGGGTGAGGGCCCGGTGATGCTCCACATAGTCCAGGATGTCCGCCGGGCTCCGCTTCGGGAGGCCCGGCGCGAGGTCATCGATGATTGTCTCGAACGGCTTGGCGGTGAAGACCTCGCCTTCGATGACTTGCCGCCCATCGCGGTTCCGGACGAGGAGGGAGAGGAAGTTCACACCGCTCCGGTGCATCTCGTCCCGGTCCACGTCAAGGGCCTTTGCGACCGCCTCGGAGTGGGAATCTTTCCTCACCCGGCGCCCATCCAGGCCAATCTCCTCCGCGAGGCGAATGATCTCGTCGTCGGTTGCGGCTCGGCATTCGAGCCCGAAGGCTTCCATCATGCGACGCAGATATCGAGGCGCGAGTTCCTCGGACTGAAGCTGGGCAGCCTTGAAGGCACGGCATGCGGGATACGAACTCGTCGCACCCGTCCGAAAGTAGTAGTCCGGCCGGATGGGCATCTTCGTCAGCTCGATCGACTCGTGAATCCATTCCACCGTCGAGCGTTGGTCCACATCGTACTCCTCCATCCATCCCTGGAGGCTCTCGAACTGGCCGCCCATCTTGTACGTGACCTTCAGGTTCTCCCCGTAGACCTCCTTCAGTCGGTGGAGGACCGGCTCGAGGCCCCACGACCACCAGCACCACGGATCCGCGAAATGAACGATCTCGACGGGCGATTCCGTTTTCAACTCCTCAACCCCCGCCGAGTGATTCGTGAAGGGTCACGGCGATGCGGGCATGGCGCCGGACCGCCAAAGGTACGCGGAGGAGGCAAACATCCACACCAGCAGGAGGAAGAACCAGCCGATCCCCGCGGCAAGCGTCGCAAGCGAGAAGGGCAGGCCGAAGACCACGAATCCAAGGATGGCGGACAGGATGGCAACGTAGGCGAGCCAGTTCGGAAACCGCCCGCTGTTCCGACTTAGGACACCGAACAGCAGCACCCCGGTCGACAGCGCGATGAGGCCGAGGATCAGGAGGCCGTTCGTCAGGCCCAGAACCGCCTCGGCGGTGACGGCGGCGGCATCCCGACGGGCGCCGGTGTTCTGCGCGTAAATGTCTGCGAGGGTCCGAAGCCCTGCGACTTGGGCGAACAAGGACGCGGCCGTCACTGCAAAGCCGATGACGAGGAACGCAACGGCCGCATTCGCGAACAGCCGGTTCTGGTTCTCGAGGACATCCCGAAGCGTCAAGAAGAACGGGACGGCGAAGAACAGGACGAGGGAGAACACGACGAGGGTGGCCACCGCCGTCGGGCTATAGCTGGAGAATGATTGGAGGGTTTGCTCTCCCGTCATCGTGAACTGCGCCTGAGAAACGGAGAATGCCGCGAAGAACAATACGCCGGACACAAATCCGCAGAACGCCCCGATCCGGTCGTTCCCCCACTTCGCCCGAACGCCGACACTCGCCACGCACGTCCCCCTCTGAGGTCCCGATCTTGATGTCCTGACATTAAAGTTCCGGTCTGATGGGATGACCAGGCACGTAGGCCTCCGCGGGCCGCCGTCGGGCGCGGTTCGAGATGATTGAGGAGACGTCGGCGATCACGCGTCTATTCAACCAATCGTAGGGCCTGTGCCGGTGGAAGCCGCGCAGCCCCCCGGGATGGCGGCACCGTGGCGAGAAGCCCGGCGAGGTAAGCGACGGCGGCGAAGGTGATCAGGTCGCTCCACGGGACCACGAACGGGGTTTCCGGGCCCGTGGGGAACCGCTGGAGCATGAAGTACGCGAACGCGATTCCGAGGAGCATGCCGACCCCGATGCCGAGGAGCGAGACGAAGGAGGTCTCGATCAAAAGATACTTGAAAATCATGGACCGTCGAAAGCCGATCGCGCGCAATGTGCCGATTTCGTTCTTCCGCTCGGCGACGTTTCGCATCGTGACGACCCCGAGTCCTGCGAGCCCGACGACCAGGCCGAGGGCGAGGAACGATTCCAAGATTCGGATGAAGGACAGGTTGACCTGCAGGATTTCTTCAATGAACTCCCGGAACACCGTCGCGTCCATCCCGTAGGCTGTGAAGTCCCGCTCGAGGAGACGATTCACCTCGTCTGGCGATTCGCCGGAAGACACTTTGAACAGGAAACCGAGTGGCGCCTGCGCCGAGAAAGCCTCCGAGGCCACCGCGTCGCTCACGAACATTCCAGTGACGAGGAATTCTCTCAGGACGCCAGCGACCGTGAACGACCGGCATGGACCCGCGGCGTTCACAATGTCGAGGCGATCGCCCGCTACCGGACCGAGGTCTTGGATCCCGCCATCGAAGATGGCCAGGCACGGATCCGCCGCGAGCGCCTCCCAAGCCTCTCTCGGCGTCTCGAATCGTGGCAGGAGGCTGAAGAACGGAAACGCGTTCTGGGCCGCGAAAGCCTCTCGAACGCCGAAGACGGGATAACTCACAAGTTTCCCTGTCGGGAGGGCGATGACCGCGATGGAACCGTTGAAAGCACTATAGTATGCGATCTTTGACGCTGCCGGTGCGGCACGAAAGTCCGCATCGAAGTTCGCCCCGGGCCTCGGAATGTTTGCTCGCGCCACGATGTCGTATCCTCCCGATTGATCCACGATGGCCTGCTCGACGTTCCCTATGAAGAGGGTCGAGAACATCGAAACGAGAGTGATGATGAAGACCACGAGGGCGAAAGTTGCCAGGGTGAGCCCCGTGCGGCCCTTGCGCGCCAGCGGGTACGACACCGCCGTCTTCACGACCGGGCGGAGCGAGCTCCGGCCGCTCGCGAGCCTGGTCAAGCCGGCCAACAGGAAGCGGCTGTTGAGCACGATTACGACGATCGTTGACATCACGAGTAGCGTGCCGGCGGCGACGAAGCCGACATAGGCGCCCCAGTCGTCCGCGGAACCTTGGAGCCACCACGGGCGGACGGTCCAGACACAGACGGCCAGGGCCGCGAAGGTATACGCAGCGCGCGCGCCCACGACCCGCTGGATGAGCCCCGCCGCGCCGTAGGCGAGCAACGACGGCCCGAGCACGGATAGCACCGGGACTTGGGATCGACTCGCCTGCCACGTTGCAACGATTCCGAGGCTTAGGGAGACGGCCGCAAGCAGCCATTGGAGCCGCGTGCCGCGCCGAGCAAGGGGCTCGGGAATGTCTCGGATAGCTCGCACGATGTTGAGCCGGCTCACGCGCCACGAGGCAAGGGCGATTACGATCATCGTGATCAAGAATCCGAGGGAGAACGCGATGACGAGACTCGAAACCTCAAAGGCGAAGACCGGTTCGAGCTCGACACCGGTGCCTCCCCGGAAGAGAGGGGCCAGTCCGAAGAGGCCCATCACGGCGATGAAGAGACCTGCGACGGTCCCGATTGCGCTCGCAGCTAACGCATAAAGCGTCCCTTCGAAGACGAACGTCTCGGTCAAATGGGACCTGCGCATGCCGACGGCGCGGGAGATGCCCATTTCGCCTTTGCGCTCCTCCGCGAGGACGATGAAGATGTTCATGATCAGCAAGACGCCCGAGATCGACGTGAACGTTCCCAAGAGCCCGAAGATCTGGACGACAAAATCGACGTTCGTCTCCCCTTCCTCGATGGCCCGTTGCTTCACTGGGACGATGGTCTGTCCGGGTGGAAGCCACGGTTGGAGCTCCGATATGGCCTCGTCCGTGAAGGCCGAGGAATCGGCCGCTCCGCCCGAATTCGAGACGAAGATTGCGTTGATCTGCCCGGGCGTGTCTAGGAGAGCTTGGGCGTCCGGAAGGCGCACGAACAGATTCGGCTGAACAAATAGCCCCCCCTTCCCAACGTCGTCAACAACGATGTGGACGTTCACGGTCGCGGTGCCGAAGGCGGTGTCGACCTTCAGGGCATCTCCGACGCGGGCGTCGAGTCGATCCGCGAGCTTCGCGTTCAGGGCCGCTTCGCCCGAGAGGATGTCCGTGGCCGCATACGGTCGCCCTCCCACCGAAAAGACGTCGAAGTCACGGATGGGGTCGAAAGCAACGAAGTCCGCTGCGGGCTCGACGTAGCCGGTTGCTTGGTCGGAGATCGCTGCGGGAAGGAGGATCCGAGGCGCGATTCCCTCCACATGCGGCATTTCGCCGAGGCGTCCTTCGACACCAGCGTACACGGACTCATTGAAGAAGGCACCGCCAAGGCCCGGAAAACGCTGGCTGAGATACGTCCCGGAGCCGCCGGGCACCCAAGCGATTTCGTCGACAAGACCCAGCCCGCGAATCGCGAGCTCCCGGAAGGTGGCACGGAAGCTGTCGCCCATCACGAGGGTTCCGGAGATAATCGATGTGGCGATAAACAAACCTGCCACCGCGAGCGCCACCTGGCCCTTCCGTCGGAGGAAGTTTCGAACGCCGATGCGCAGGAGGATTCGACGCCGGAAACCGAGGAGAAGTAAGGCGCCGATGACGACGAGTACGGCCGTCAAGTACGGCGTGAAGTCGATCATTTCAGCCCCCCATCCGCAGTTCGCGCTCGATCCGTCCGTTGCGCATGTGCACGATCCGCCCGGTCGCCCGGCTCACCTCGGGATCGTGGGTGACGATGAGGAATGTGCGGCCCATTTCTCGGTTCAATCGCCGGAGCAAGGCGACGACGTCGGCGCTCGTGTCGCTGTCCAAGTTCCCCGTCGGTTCGTCGGCGAACACGATGTCCGGATCGTTCACCAAGGCTCGAGCGATCGCCACCCGCTGCTGCTGCCCCCCCGACATCTCCATCGGCCGCTTGTCCGCCTCGCCGGTCAGACCGACGGCCTCCAAGGCCCGGAGAGCCCGTTCTCGCGCATCCGCCGGATTCCGTCCAAGGACGAGCAGCGGCAGCTCGACATTCTCGACCGCGGAGAGGACCGGGAGGAGGTTGTACGACTGGAAGACGAACCCAATCCGATTCGCGCGAAAGTCCGTCTTCTCGTTATCGGTCATCCTCCCGAGGGACCGACTGCCGATGAGCACCTCCCCCGAACTTGCGTCGTCGATTCCACTGAGGACGTTGAGCAGCGTCGTCTTGCCGCACCCTGATGGCCCCATTATCGCGACCATCTCCCCCTTCTCGATCGCGAGGTCGATGCCCTGGAGGGCCGACACGCGGATGGCTCCGGTGTCGTACACCTTCGTGAGGCTTCGAGCGACGACGATCGGGCCCCCGTCCTCCCCGGCGGGCGGAGCGAAGGCCTCGGCCTCTGGAACGGGGGCCTGGGATCCCGCCGGCTTCCGGCGGAGGAGGGCGATGACGAGCCCCGCGGTGGGGAGCCAGAGCAGGCCGACCTTCACGCCGTCGGAGAGCTCCGGGAGGACGCGAACGTACAAGCCGGGGACCGTGACCCCCGCGATGACCTTCAATCCGTACAAGATCGTCGCGAGGGAGGTAACGGCGAACAAGACCCAGACCGTCGCGCGAGCGACGCTGTGGCGCCCTCGTGTCGGCGTTCGCCGTTCGCTCGCCATCCTCCCTCGGCCTGTCGAAGACCCCGCACGCGGAGCGTCTCGCGTCCCTACGAGAGAGTGACGGGCAGCTCGCGCGCGTCGCGCGTCCTCTGGCCCCCGAGCCATCATCCGGCGCCTAAATCTAGGTTTCGGCTCGTCCGAATGACCTCGTGTCCCCGGCTTCTCCATCCGTCTCTCGCCTCCCGATCGATCCGTCCCGAGCCCGACTCGGAGCTTCCTCCGTTCATCGGATCGCTCGCGCGCGAGCGAATCGAGCCAGGCCGGGAACGAGGAGGAACTTCGAGGCGACGTTCGCCGCGAGGAATCCGAGCCCCGTAATCGCGAAGCCCGCAAAGATGAGCAGGTGCGGCGCCGCGAACATCGACTCCACCTCGGTCACCTGCTTCACGACCTCATGGACGTAGTAGTCCCAGCCGAGGCCGAGGGTCGTCGTCCCGAGGCCGGTCGCGATCGTCGCCATGGAGGCTTTCAGTCGGCGGAGAGCAGCCTTCGGGATCGACGCGAAAGGCTCCTCCTGCCTCGCCTGGACGACACGTTCTGCGGGCTTGACCCGGCCCGCTCGGGCGATCTCCGCGAGGACGGCCGATGCGTCCCCTCGGTACTCACACCGCACGTACGCTTGGAGTTCCTGGGACAATCCCTTGGAAGCCCAGGCGTCGCGCATCCGGCCCACTCCTTCTATAGTCGCTGTCGGGATCATGGGTCAAGGGCAGGAATCGGTGGGGCAAGACGTCGCCCAAGTAGATACACGGTGTTTACTGTCTCGGAGCCTCCGAGGCAACGGAGACGAGGTCAAGTGCCAAAGATGGACATTCGGTAGGCCTCGTCTCGAGCTCCGTGAACGATTGCCGGTCGACCGGCCGAGCGTCCGCCCCCGGCACTCTTCGATTCAGGCGACCGTCATCTCGCCCGTCATCCCGCTATCCCGATGGGGGATGCACCAGAACGGGATCGTCCCCGCGGCGTCGAAGAAGACGAGGACCCGTGTGGTCGTATACGGCACGAGATCATGGGTGTAGAGTTTTCCGCCGAGTTCATACGTGAACGTGTGTAACGTACCATCGCGGTTCGTGATGACAATCTCCGTCAGGGTTTGGCGCGCAACGGTGAGCGCCGAGGGTGAGAACATGAAGTTTTCCGTGGTGAGCGTGACGGACGCCTGGGGCTCGAAGTCGACCCCTGTGCTCGGATGGCTCGCGGCATAGCTCCAGGCCGCCGCGCTCGTGAGGGCCGCGCCGATTGCGAGGAGGGCTACGCCGACCGAGTAGACGCCCTGCCAGCTGTGCCAACCCTCGCGAGGGGAAAGCTGGGGCCTCCCCTTACGTCCCCGGAGGAACGCGAGGACGCCCGCAGGCAGAGCCCAAGCGACGGAGAGCAGACCCAACACGGTGCCTGCGTATTCGTACGGATTCGAGGGATTCGCCAAGCCCGCGATGACGAACGGGAGGAACAGGATGAACAAGTACGAAATCCCAATCCCGGCGGCGAGATGGGCCCAGGGTCTCGGTCTCCAGAGAAGGATTCCGACGAGGACGATGGGGGGAATGAGGAACGGCCCGACGAAGAGGAAGAGAATCGGGCTGAATGCGCCAGTCACGAGGAGGGCGATGAGCAGCTCGACGAACGCCATCACGATGATCATCCGGTCGAACGTCCAAGGCGTCCGGGCTTCGCTTCCAGGCGTCGCCATGTCCCCGCTCACAACGCTCGCCCCCACAACCAAGGCACCCAAAAATCAGGCGAACCTCTCCCGGACTCCACGGTCTTCCCCCTCGGGGAGGAGACAGTCTGTGCCCATAATATAGCTTCGCTTCCGACCGCGCGCTTCCACCGGTCCCTTTCTGTAGAGGCCGATTTTGAGGAGGCTCGATGGGAGGAATAGGTCTGCGGACGACGAACCTAGATCCGGAACGACGCTCTACCCCGCATGACCGATGGAGCGAACCATTAAGCCCGCGACCCAATTCCGGTCGGCGCGGATCCCATGCGACGAAAGGCGAGTGCCCAGTGGAAGGGCGGGCTGAAAGACGGAAAGGGCGTAGTGTCCACGGCGAGCGGCGCGCTGCGAGACGTCCCCTACACGTTCTCGATGCGGTTCGAGGATGCGCCCTGGACGAACCCGGAGGAACTCGTCGCCGCCGCGCACGCGGGCTGCTTCTCGATGGCCTCGGAGCGTGAACGCGTCCCATCCGAAGCAATCGGGCGCCGTTCGGGAAGAACCATGAAACCAAGCTCCGGACTTCGTGAGACGAGTCCCGCAGGTCTCTGCTGCCATCGATAACCGATCGGGCTAGAAGCTGATGTAGGAAGGCGATTCTCATTCGGCCTCGTGTCACCTCTTCTTGACGTACACATTACGGTCGCGGGCTATCTTCTGTGAAGAAATCCGTGTCCGCGATCATCGGCGAAGTGCGTTGGACCGCTTCCTCGTCGACGCATCGAAATCGCGCCGCATGCGCCGGACCTCGCGCTCGACGTCATCGCCCCCTTCCGCGTCAAGCACCCCGATCAAAGTCTTCGCGGAAGGCCCCCCAAGAACGCGGTTGATGACGTCCGAGAAGGACTCTCCGCTGCGTTTCAAGCGGGCGAGCTTCCGATAGGCGTCCTCGGTTACCGTGATTGTCTTGACCGCCATCGGTCAGTGTACATGCACTTAAACAGATAGCCTTTTCGTCCCAGGTCATGCGCTGCCGGATCGGCGAGCGATCGTCGCACACGTGGTTCGTCCTGAAGTACCTCCTCGGCTACCCGAACGTCCGGAACTACGACGGCTCGTGGACGGAGTGGGGGAACCTCGTGCGGACGCCGATCGAGAAGCCATCAAAGGGGCACATCGAGCGCGAACTGACTCACCGATCAGCTTAGGCGAGGACTGTCCCTACCGAGAGGAGGGTAGCTTCGCATACCCCTCCTCGATACACTTAAGATTCGCCCAGCCCTACTCTCGGAGGTGAAGTACCGGGTCGTCATCGAACACGACACCGAAACGCGGCACTATAGCGCAACGGTCCCCGGCCTGCCTGGCTTGTTCCTAGACGCGAAGAGCGAACGCGAGGTCATCAAGCTCGCGAAGGAAGGGGTCCGGTTCTATCTGCAAGAGCTCGCGGCCCAAGGGGCTCGCGGAGGCCGGCGCGCCAAGCCACTTTCTGCCAAGGTCGTGACGGTGGACGTGTGAATGGCCCGCCTGCCCGGCGAAATCAACGGGCGACGGTTCCTGCGTGCGATGGCCCGCTTCGGCTGGCTCGGGGTGTTGTTCTGAAAACCGTCAAGATGGGCTACGCGTAGGTGCTTGGCATTCTTCCGCAACAAAGACCAAAAAAAGGCGGGATGTGGGTGCCTGAGGTTTCTGGACAAGAATTCACCCAACTCGGGGCCCTCGGCACTGAAGTCGCGCCGAGATGGCCCGGCGTTTTGGATGCCTCTCCAGGCAGACTTGTCATGTTCATGCCAGCGCGCAGATATACTCACCCAGCACTGGTTGCGGGAGTCTCAATCGGCACCGGTTACCTTGTCCTCGCCGCCTATCTGCTTAGTGTGATCGGCCTGAACCAGTACCTTTTGTCAGGTTTGGTAGCAGGCGGGCTCGCCCTGGCGTACATCGTTGGCTACGTGGGAGATGCCGTGTTCAACAACGCGTTCATACGCGCCACCGTCAGGCATCCAAAGGTCGTTCTTTCAATCGACCTGCTCTCGACGAATGGTCAGAGAATCCATGCCTGGTACAAATTTCCAATTCGAGTAGCAGGAGAAGGCTCGTACTCTCGGGAGGCCTCACACCTATGGATTCATGGCTTGAAAGCACGGCGCATCGCCTATGGTGGAATCGAGGAACGATCGTGCACACGCGGTTCGTCCTGACGTACCTCCTCGGCTACCCGAACGTCCGGAACTACGACGGCTCGTGGACGGAATGGGGGAACCTCGTTCGGACGCCAATCGAGAAGTGAGCGGTCCTTCCTCCCCATCCACCCGAGCGGGCCCAATCGGCAGCACTCAAGCGCGCCTCGTCGCCTCCGCCATGGGACGTGAAGGGGAACTTTGGACCGTCGCCTTTAAGTTATCCTCTTCGGATACTCCTGCCGGGGGCGGTCGGCGCGACTGCGAGCGAAAGGCTGACCTTTCAGGTCTACCAAGACATCCTTTGCGAGCTCCATCTCCTCCACAAAGCGGGACAACAGGCCGTCCCGAGCCGCGTCGCGTATCAGGTCCGCCTGCCGAACGGACGCCTGATGGACCGGGTCGCGGAGCTCGTGGAGATGGGCCTCCTCGGCCCGGATTGGGCCGTCACGAAGAGGGGCTACGCATATTACGACGAGTACACGCGGAACGTGGCTCCGTTCCTCCGGAAGTACGGCTTAGGCGGCAAGGGCCGCCCGTGACAGGCTCCCGTCGCGCGCATGAACTTAAGCTTTTGGGAACCACCGTCCGGACGCCGAGTCCGGAACCGCCTTGCTTCCGCCGCCCCCCTCGCGGTGCGGGGGGAACTCGATTTCCGAAACCATCCGACGCGCCCGATCGTCCGAGAGAGCCGAGTCGACGCCTGCATTCGTGCGCCGCTTGCAGCGGCCGTTCGCCGTCTTCGCGGCGATCATCATGGTCCTGCTCGCATTCGGCGTCTTGTCCACGCCCGCGGCCGCCGGACCTTCGGTTACCGCCTCCACCATGAACGGAGGCACAACGGCCCAAGGGAACCAGACCGGTTCGGATACGGCCACTCTCTCGCCCGGCGGTTCGACCGGGGCCACGCCGCTTTCGACATCCTTCCCGGCCGGCGTGATCTCCGGCCAGAACACCTACGTTTACACGTACGACACGTCCGCCGAGAGCTTCGCGGTCGTGAATCCGCAGCCGTACAGCGTCCTCAACTGGGACGCCACGAACAAACGGATCTCCGTTACCGCGGACCGTCGGGATGCGGGGGACGAGATGTTCGTCAGGAATCCCGTCACGCTGGATACGGCCGCGGACTTCACGGTCACCGCGCGATGGCGGGCGACGGTCCAAGGCAACTGGCAGTACGCCTTCCCGCTCTTCCTAATCCCGGCGTCGAATACGCAGGGGGACGCCGCCAGCAGCATCTACTTCCTGTACGCGGGACGGGACAACCATGCCACCCCCAGCTGCAATCCCATCTGCAACACTCCATACTACTACATGTACTACAAGGACGCGGGCGGAGTGCTCAGGATCAACACGTTCTATGAGGGCCAGACGCTGGAGGTAAACAGAGAGTACCACTTCCTGATCAACTACGACTCGTCGATCCAGATGCTCACGATGGAGATCCGGGACGCGAACGACGCGAGCCTGAAGCTCGCGCACTACCGGATCGGCACGAATGCGAACGACGGCTTCACCGTCGGCAGACTCGGCACTGCGTCCGATGGCCGATCGATCCCGTGCTGTGAACCTTACGCGGTCGCCTGGGTCGACGACGTCGTCCTGACGTACGCCACCGGCCTGTTCCGAGACGCGACCCAGGACAAGGGGGACCAGGCCACGAAGATCGGCTGGCTCTCGGACAACTTCAACGACAACCTGAACGAGATTTGGACGAAGGAACTCGGGACGGTCACGTGGCAGTCCGGCGCGATGAAAATGAACCCGAACGCGGCGGTCCACGCGGGGACATCCTGGTACGACCAGCGAGTCGAGACTCGGTTCACCTTCACGGCGGACGGCCCCGCGACCATGTTCACCCGGTACAAGGATGCCTCGAACTACTACGCGATCATCGTGTCGAGCGCGGGCGATTCGGTCACCTTCCAGAAGACCGTTGCCGGTTCCACCACGACGCTGGGCTCCTTCAATCCGACGATCAACCTGAACACCGCGTACCTCCTCAAGTTCGTGGCGAAAGGGAACTCCTTCGAGATGTGGTGGAACGGCATCCGGATGTGGACCGGGACGGACGCAAGTCCGCCCTCCGCGATCACGGGCTACCTGCGGTTCAGCACGGGGAGCACCGCTTCCGTGAACCTGGATGACGTCCGCGTGTGGAACACGGACCGCGGGTTCGAGACGAAGGCGGTCCAGGACGCCGGCACGGTGAACAAGCCCCTCCGGACGCAGATCGCCGGGACGGTCGATTCGTACAACCAGGTCCACCTCCAGGTCCGCAGCTCCGCAAACAACGTCGCCTGGGGGCCGTGGACGAACCTCAAGTCGGACGTCATGGCGGGCCTCTACTACCCCCTCCCGGACCAAGACCGCCAGCGGTACTACCAGATCCGGGCGTGGCTGTCCAGCGGGGTGGAATCCACGCCATCCCTGACGAGCGTGACGACGCAGGTCGGGACGCCGGCGACGAATCCCACCTCGAACACGGGCTTCGAGCCGTGGTATCCCTACGTCGGCGGCATGGTGAACCTCGTGAGCGGCAACCTGTATCACAGGACCACGGACATCGCGTTCCAGGGGAAGGGGTTCACGCTGGCGATCGTGCGTTCCTACAACAGCATGCGAGCCACCGTTCAGGGCGCCTTCGGCCTGGGGTGGACGTTCAACTACGGCCAAAGCCTCACCGTCAACCCGAACGGCAGCGTCACCGGGAACGGGCCCGACGGGTCCACGTTCCTCTTCATGGCGAAGGGCACGACGGGCGGGTTCTCGCCACCCGCAGGCGTGCCGGACCGGCTCGTCAAGAACGCGGACGGCACGTACACCATGTGGACGCCCGACGGCGGGAGCGAGCGCTTCAGCTCCGCGGGGCTCCTCCTCTCCATGGCGGACCGGAACGGCAACACGCTGACGATGACGTACTCCACGGGCTCGCCGCCCCTCCTCCTGCAAGTCGCCGACGCCACCGGCAAGGCGCTGTCGTTCGCCTACGACGCCCACAACCAGATCACGACGGTGACGGACCCCACCGGTCGTACGGTGACGTACGGATACACCTCGACGGTCCTGTTCACGGCGACGGACCCCCTCGGCTTCAAGAAGCAGTACATCTACACGAACGGGAACATCGCCGCCCTCCAGCAGATTATCGACCCGGTCGGGGGGACGACCTTCGTGAACTACCTCGCGAACGGCCAGCAGGTCGCCTCGCTCGATCGGCAGTCCGTGAACGTGAGCACCCTCAGGACGGACTGGCAGTTCCGGGAGTACACGCTCGCATACAATACGTCGACGACGCGGGCCGTGCAGGACGCCCGCGGCTCCTGGACGACCCTCACGTTGGACTCGTTCGGCAACGCGATGTCCGTCAACGGACCGCCGATCGGCTGCGCCTGCGACCCGACGGGCAACTCTTCGTCGTACGTCTGGGACGGGGAGATGAACCAGATCTCCCGAGCAGATGGCGGCGGAGACACCTGGGCGATGAGCTACGGGTTCCGTACCAACGTCGTGGGGACGGCGGACCCCGGAGGGAACGTTTCATGGCGGGCGTGGCTCGAGGCGAACAACGCGACGAACTACTTCGTCGTGCCGTCGGCGGGGACCACATTCCGGGGCTTCACGACGACCTACGCATATGACTCCAAGGGCAACCAGCTCTCGGTGACGGATCCCGGAGGAAACGTCACTCGTACCGGGTACGATGCCTCGGGTTTCCTCAACAAGACCGTGAGCGCCCGCGGCTACACGACCTGGTTCGTCTACAACGCGAGCGGGTGGCTGGTTCGGCAAGTCGATCCGAGGAACGACGTCACGCAGTACGCCTACGATGCGATCGGCCGGCAGACGTCCGTCACGGATCCGATGGCTTTCGTCACCACGAGGACTTACGATGACGACAGCCGCATGACGAAGGTCACGGACCCTCTCAATAACTTTACGAGCTACGTTTACAACGCGCGGGGCGATGTGATCAAGGTCATCGATCCTAACGCATACGCGACGCAGTTCCAGATTAACGTGACGCTTGGCGCCAAGTCCAAGATTATCGAGACGGGCGGCAATTCTACGGTCTTCGGCTACGACACGCGGGGCAACCTCGTCACGGTCACGAATCCTCGCGGCTTCACGACGACGTACGAGTACGATCCGTACAACCGGGAGACGAGCGAGACGACGCCCGGGGGGAACGTCACTCGCGTCACGTACGACCGGAGCGGCAACGTCGCGACCCGGACCGACGCGAACGGCAATCGGACCACGTACGCGTACGACAAGCTGAACCGCGTGACGAAGGTCACGTATCCCGGCTCCGTCGTCGTCACGACGCAGTACGACGAGGACGGAAACGTGGTCCAGTTCGCAGGCTTCGGGTACACCCGCACGGAGACGTGGGACGTCCACGGCCGGGCGACGTCCACGGTCGACAACTACGGGTCCTTCACGAAGACCCAGGGCTACCAATACGACGCGGACTCCGGCCGGACCCGGCTGACGTACTCCGACGGATCCTATGCCACGTACTTCTACAACGCCGCCGGCTGGCAGACGTACGAGAACCAAAGCGAGGGCCTCTCGTGGTCGTTCGGCTACGACATGGACGGGCGCCGCACGACCGAGACGCATCCGAACGGCGCCGTCGCGACGACGAAGTACGACAAGGCGAGCCGCGTCACGAACGTCTGGACGAACCGGAGCGGCAGCGGGATCGAGTCGTTCGCGTACACGTACGACAGGGCGGGCAACCGGCTCAGCATGACGGAGGCCAACGGCTCGTCGGCGAACTACCGGTACGACAACCTGTACCGGCTCCTGAACGAGAGCTATTCGAACGGCCGATCGATCGGCTACACGTACGACGCGGACGGCAACCGGCTGACGTCGCGGGAGATCAAGGTGGGCGGATCCCTCGTCGTCACGACGTACACGTACGGGAAGGAAGACCAGGTTCTGAAGGCCGTGATCGCGGGTGGGGCGACGACGACGTACACGTACGACCGGAACGGCGATGAGAAGACGAGCGTCACCGGCTCGGCCACGACGACGTACGCGTACGACATCGAGAACCGCTTGACGTCGGTGACGACCTCCTCCGGCACGACATCGTACGCATACTCGGCGGATGGCCGACGCCTGAAACGGGTGTCGGGCGGCACGACGACGTACTTCGGCAACGATCCCGTGAGCCGGAGCCGGATGGACGACACGACCGAGGAGTACACGTCGACGGGCACGAAGACGGCGACGTACCTTCATGGAATCGTCGTCGACGAGATCCTCGGTTACAAGACGACCGCTTGGTACGATTACCACCGGGACGCTCTCGGGAGCGTGACGCGGCTCACGGACGCCGCTGGCGCAACGCTGTCAACGTACCGCTACGACGCGTTCGGCGCGATGCGCTCTCAAACAGGATCGAGCAACACGTACGGGTTCACATCTCGAGAACGCGAGGCCACATTGGGTCTGTATTTCAACCGAGCGAGATACCACGATACGTCCCTCGGCCGGTTCATCTCGAAGGACCCTGTTGGACCGTGCGGCGGACAGAACTTATACGTGTATGCGGGCGGGAATCCCGTGAACCGGATTGACCCGTCGGGGATGTACTTTGATGGCGGCGGTGGCGGCGGGGGCAGCAGCTGGACGGGTCCCACCTGGGACGCTTATTGCCAGGACCAGGGCAGAATGCACTGCGGGGAATGGTGGGAGTGGGCCTTCTTGTTTCCGTGGACCTGCCAGCATGTCATAAAGCACGTCGAGTGCGCCGTCCATTCTGGCAGGATGACACAAGCTCAATACAACAGGGTGACTGATTGTGTGTATCTGAATGCCGGCATCGGCGCAGGGGTGTGTATCGCATCAATATTTATTGGAGCTGCCATTGCGGGGATTGGCGTAGTCGGCGGGGTCATCAGCTGCGGGATAGCGCTGATCGCGTCGGCCATTGGAATGTGCGGTTGCTTTAGGGACGCTTGTGTATATGACCTGCATTTGTAGGACACGTTCTCCGGGGTGGTTCGGTGAGAAAGGACGTCAAGGTCCTGAAACTAGATCCTAGGCTTGCCTTGCTTGGACTTGCTTCGGTCCTGCTCTTGGTTCTACTTCTCTTTGCTGCTACCCACGATAGTAGACTGGCGATCTGGCCCCGCTGGTGGACCAACGACTGGTTCATACTGACGGCCGCGTTGATCATCATATCCGGAGTAGTCTTAGCGAGATTCCGGCTGGCTGGTCCCGACGTCGTCTCCAACTTGACACCCACTGTCCGACTCGTGCTCGTCTTCGGACTCACAATGTGGCTTGCCCCGGGCGCTTACCTCGTTTGGGTGTATCCGTTCACTTGGTGGATCTATGGAGTCCATGTCGCAATCGCCCTTACCTTCGCGGGGTATATCCTTCTCCCGAAAGCTAGGAATGCAGACCCCGCCCCGCGCATTACGCGACCTACTTGAGCGAAACGGAATCGATCGGCTACACGTACGACGCGGACGGCAACCGGCTCACGTCGCGGGAGGTCAAGGTGGGCGGATCCCTCGTCGTCACGACGTACACGTACGGGAAGGAAGACCAGCTCCTGAAGGCCGTGATCACGGGCGGCGCGACGACGACGTACACGTACGACAAGGACGGCAACCTGAAAACGAGCGTCACCGGCTCGGCCACGACGACGTACGCGTACGACATCGAGAACCGACTCACGTCGGTGACGACCTCGTCGTCCACGACCAGCTACGCGTACTCCGCGGACAGTCGTCGCCTGAAGCGGGTGTCGGGCGGCACGACGACGTACTTCGGGAACGACCCCATGACCCCGAGCCGGATGGATGACACGATCGAGGAGTACACATCGACCGGAACGAAGACGACGACGTACCTCCACGGCATCGGCGTAGACGAGCTCCTCGGGTACAAGACGAACGTTTGGTATTCCTATCATGGGGATGCGATCGGCAGCGTGACGCGGCTCACGGACTCGGGCGGCGGAACGCCGTCGACGTACCGATACGACGCCTTCGGGGCGATGCGGTCGCAAACGGGACTGGGCAACACTTACGGGTTCGCATCTCGAGAACGCGAGTCGGCCGGCTTATACTTCAGCCGGGCGAGGTATTACGACTCCGGATATGGACGGTTCCTGACACGGGACCCTGCGGGGATGGTCGACGGGACGAACCTATACTCGTATGCGGGGAACAACCCAGTGAACCGGATCGACCCGTCCGGAATGGCGTATCTCAGATTTTGGGTAGACTGCTGGTGGTGGTTCTGTGTCGCCAAGTACAGGCTGACTCTGAACGAACCGGAGACTCAATCGTTCATAGGTATGTATTGGATGTTCTCAGCGGGTCTAGGAGCTACGGCGCTCGCTCTTGCCCTACTCGGCGTAACGGCTCCAGCCGCCGCCATTCCGGCCTTCATGGGGTTTGCGGCCGCGTTTACAGCTGGATACATTCAATGGGTGGACGGGCTGGGGGGGCTCAGGGGCGTATGGATAGAGACATGGCTAATTCCACCAAACAACCCGCATTTCATTTGGCACAACTAACGCGGGCCGATTCGCGGAGTTAACGTATCATGGCCTTGACGCATGGACACCCAATGGTGGAGCTTGGAATGCCGAGCAGAGGGAGTTTAGACTGCTACTCACTCGCGGACGGATTGAGAACGGTCTATGGACGCCCTAATGGAACGCCGAGGACAAGGTTAACTTCATCCTCGCCGCAAAGGCGCAAGCCACAGCGGAGAAATCCTCTTAAGAAGGTCCGAGATTCAAGCACCCTCACCCGCCGGGTAAGGATGGTGATAGTTAGGTGGCTCTTGACTGGGTTACGATGAACCTGATTGGCTCTGTGGTCGTCATGGTGAATGCGGTAATATTTGGGTATAAGAACGTCCGTATCCTCCTTAGTAAACCATTCACGATCCCCGTTTGGGTTTTTTTCTATCTAATCCTCTCTCTCCTTTTCTTACTTTTCTTGGAGACTCTAGGGGCGACTTACTTCGGGATTTCCCAAACCGCTCCTGGCGCGGCGGCGGGCAACGCATTTCTTGTGTCCCTGATCCTCACCGACCCAGCGCAGTGGAGCCAACATGTAAGGGGTCGCGAGTCTTGGCAACGTTTCCTAAGGAAAGAACGAACGAACTAAGGAGAGCCGCATCCGTCCGCCGTCGGACCACAGTTAATGATGCGGGAAGCGACTCCACTCAGGCCTCAGGCTTGCCAAGTCCAGGATCGAAGGCTTCATCGCCCAGGTCGTTGGGTGATTCGAGGAGCCATCTCGCTTACCGTCGTCTCCCGGAATGGGCTTGGCGCCGCGAGAAGCAGCGATCTGGAGTTCATCTTGCCGCCCACCTCCTCGTGATTGCTATCGTCCACCTGGTCACGAGCGACAGGGATAAGCCGATACTCAACAATGAAGGTCTCGAGATGGCCCGCTTCGGGAGAATTGCCGCGACAGTTGCGAAACGGCGCCAGACGGTGCCCCCGTTGTGGATTCAAATTAGGGGTTACAGTACGTTGTTGCTGATTCTCGGGCTGACTAGCGCGCTTGCCCCCCTGTGGATTCGGGGGCTCATCACCATTTTTCCCGGTCTGGTCGTAATGGAAGCCCTTGCTGTCACCTTCGGTCTCTTCGGCATTTTCGGATTGTCCGTCGCTGGCCACGTCCGCAAGGGCGTTACCACCGGCAATAGGTTCGAAAGGGGTTTTGTAAAGCTCTTCCTCCCCGCAAATGACGATGCGATGGCGAAGACGGGTCAGGAATTCTGGACAATCATCCGTGCAAGAAACAGATGATACGCCCGGTTCCGATTTCCGACGGTCGAGGATCAACTCCCGCACGATCCCCGCTGAATCAGGGCCGCAACGATCACGTTCGTGTCGACGATGATGTTCAACGGCGACCCTTCTTCGACCGCCACTCCCGGACCATGTCGACGATGTCGCCTTCGCTGACGCCTTCGACGGTCAAGCGATCGGGGAGCCCCGCCGCCCGCTTCCGTTTCGCGTCGTCGAGGGCCTTTCGAATCTGCGCCCGGAACCACTCGTTCCGCGTCTTGAATCCCTCCGCCGAGAGGATTCGATCCAAGGCCCGAAGGAGTTCCTTCTCCACGCGGAACAGGACCTGCGTTTCGGCCACGGGAATGGATATCTAATTGATATCATTAAGCTTTGGGTTTCGCCATTCGGTCCCCGCTTGGCCGTCGGGGCGCTATCGGAATGCGGGGCGCTCTACGGGCTGAAGGGCGTGACGCCGGACAGAGAGGCCATCGCCTACCGCCACACCGGGAGCGGTCGTCGACGAGCTCCTTGGCAACAAGACGACCGCTTGGTACGACTCCCACGGCGACGCCCTCGGGAGCGTGACGCGGCTCACGGACGCCGCCGGCGCAACGCTGTCAACGTACCGCTACGACGCGTTCGGCGCGATGCGCTCTCAAACAGGATCGAGCAACACCTACGGGTTCACATTTCGAGAACGCGAGGCCGCACTGGGTCTGTATTTCAACCGAGCGAGATACTACGATACGTCCGTCGGCCGGTTCATGACAAAGGACCCGGCGGGGATGATCGATAGTCCGAACCCATACACCTACGCGAGGAACAATCCGGCCAGCTGTATAGACCCCTCTGGGAGTCACGCGTGTTCGTGGTGGGAGTACATCGTCATTGGCTACTGGTGGTGCCGGACCCACCACACGGACTGGGGCTGCGTACTGAACTGCGTGATTACTCTGTCTGGCAATCGACAGTGGATATTCAACTGGTGTTGGTTCATCGCCGGTGCTGTCTGTGCCTTTGGCCGGGAGCCTCGGGCATGTGCGATCGCTCTGGCCGCGTGCGTGGGGATTGAAATAGGCATGTGCATTGACACATGTACCCCACGTTTCTGAGGTGCACGCCGTGAAAAGTGGCCAATGGCGCATCATCTGGTTTGCGACGTTTTTCGCGTTGGTCGTCCTTGCGACCGTAGACCTATTCTGGGGGCAACGACCATCATGGTTCCCGCTTGTGTTTTGGCTCCTAGCGGTGTGGTCTCTATCGCTGGCCGTTGCCGCAGCAAGCGGGAAGATTTCCATAAGGGCGTAGTCCTCCGCTTTTGCGCGTGGTGGTGCTGGGAGGCAGCACGAGCGCGGTTGTGGACATTATGACCGGTCTTCCCATCCCATGGGCCCTCACCGGTTCTTGATGGAGACAGTGCTTGACGGAGAGCCCGTGGTGGGTGCTGCCGGGAGGATTTGCGGGGATCGCAGCGTCGATCCTCTGGCTGGCCTTGTGGTTCTTCCGTGTGAGACACTCGCTCGCTGAAAAGGGTGGGAAGTATACCTCCAAAGTTATGGTAGTTCTGTCGGTTCAACCGTTATCCGGCGGAGTGTACGTGGTGCTGCGAGAGTTGACGGTCATTCAACCAGGCAGCACGGTCGACGCCGCGCTGTCACGCGCCGTTGCAGCCCTGGGTTGGATTGCCCTAGGGACTGTGGCTGCAGGAATAATGCTCGATGCATGGACAAGGACGCGCCAATCAACCTGATGTCGTTGCCCTCGATGGCCTCGGAGCGTGAACGCGTCCCATCCTATCCGAACGGCGCCGTCACGACGACGAGCTACGACAAGGCGAGCCGCGTGACGAACATCTGGACGAACCGGAGCGGGAGCGTCCTCGAGTCGTTCGCGTACACGTTCGACAAGGCGGGCAGCCGGCTCAGCATGACGGAGGCGAACGGCTCGTCCGCGAACTACCGGTACGACAACCTGTACCGGCTCCTGAACGAGAGCTACTCGAACGGCCGGTCGATCGGCTACACGTACGACGCGGACGGCAACCGGCTCACGTCGCGGGAGGTCAGGGTCGGCGGATCCCTCGTCGTCACGACGTACTCGTACGGGAAGGAAGACCAGCTCCTGAAGGCGGTGATCACGGGCGGGGCGACGACGACGTACACGCACGACAGGGACGGGAACCAAAAAACGAGCGTCACCGGCTCGGCCACGACGACGTACGCGTACGACATCGAGAACCGCCTCACGTCGGTCACGACCTCGTCCTCAACGAGCACGTACGGCTACTCGGCGGACGGCCGGCGCCTGAAGCGGGTGTCGGGCGGCACGGCGACGTACTTCGGGAACGACCCCATGAGCCCGAGCGGGTATGATGACACGATCGAGGAATACACGTCGACGGGCACGAAGACCGCCACCTATCTCCACGGGATTGGCGTCGACGAACTCCTCGGCTACAAGACGACCGCGTGGTACTACTATCATGGGGACGCCCTTGGGAGCGTCACGCGAGCGACAGACTCGGCCGGGGCGATGTCGTCGACGTATCGATACGACGCCTTCGGGGCAATCCGGGCCCAGAGCGGAATTTCGAACACGTACGGCTTCACCTCACGGGAAAACGAAGCGTCGCTCCTGTACTACCGAGCTCGCTACTATGACCCATCCCCAGGCCGGTTCACCTCGTCGGACCCGTCGGGCATGGCGGACGGACCGAACCTCTACGCGTACGCGGGCGGGAATCCCGTGAACCGCGTCGATCCGTCCGGACGGTGGTTCGAGGGCTGCAGCGGCTGGGAGTGCCACTATGGGACTGGACAACCGGGTGGCGGAGGAAGCTCGGCTAGTTCGAGCGGTGAAACCGGGACCTACACGTCGGCGTACTGCGACGGATGGGCCGTGGCCCGTGGCCTCTGCATCCCTTCAAACAACGCGCCGGACGCGTCTCTAACCTCGACGAGCAGCAGTGGGAGCGCGCCGAGGGGGACGTGCACGAACTGGGGCGCTGTCGCCGCAGGCGTGGGATTAATCGCGCTTGTTGTTTTTTTCGCAGTTGTGGCCACAATCTTCGCCCCGGAGATTTGGCTCGAACCTCACGTGTGGATTTTTTTCGGCGGGCTGGTCGTGATGGGGCTCCTTGCGATCGGTATCGGCATGAACCAGCAGTGCTCTTAGTGAAGGTCGGGTCTCATGCTGGACGTGCTTGCTGCCGTGCTACTAACCGCGTGGGTGCTGGTTCTCCTATGGCAGGTTATGCGGGGTGCGGTCTCGCCAAAGGTTGTGTCCCGGCTGTCGGGCAATCCCAAGCTGATCGCGGGCTACTTCCGAGTGGCGCAGATTCTAGTATTTGCAGCGATTGGGCTAGGTATCGTTGTGGCCTTCCTGCTAATCCTCGTCCTGGAAAATTTTCCCGGAGTCGGCGTGTTATGGGGAGTAGCCGCCCTGAGCATCGGGGCGTACCTGCTGTCCCGGCGACTGGCCCAGACAGCTTTGGCGGCCGAGAGCGCGGGTGCCCCTCGTCAATCGCAAACGAAATGATCCGGCCGTTCCGAGCGATCAGACCGAAACCGGTCGTCCTTAACACATGACATCCTCCCGGGCCTCCTGCGTCCTGAAGTACCGCCTCAGTACCAGGACATCCGGAACTACGACGGCTCGTGGACGGAGTGGGGGAACCTCGTGCGGACGCCGATCGAGAGGTGAGGATCGGCCTAGTACCCCTCGACGGTCAGGCCCACCGCATGCGAAATCTCCATGAGGTCTCGATCCCTCGTGACGAGCGTGTGCCCTCCTTGGATCACGATCCCCGCGATCATCGTATCGAGGTGGCCTTTCGACCTTCCGAGCCGCATGAGCTCCGCGCGGATCTCCGCGGCCTTGACCGAAGCGCTTTCGTCGAACGGCAGCACGGTGAGGCGGGAGGCGAAGGCGCGGAAAGCAGCGGCCTCCGAACGGGACCGCGCGAAGAGGAGGCCCGCGGTGATCTCGTAGAGGACCGGGGCCGTGAGGAACCGAGTGTCGCCGCGCGTCTCGATCTCTTTCGCCTTTGCGACAGCGAGTCGGTCCGACCGGAGCAGGTCGATGATGAAGTTCGCGTCGAAGGTGATCCCCAGAGCCTCACCGTCGAATTGGGGGCCGGTGCTCCTGCGCCTCGATATCCTCGTCCCGCATTCGAGCAATCGCTGCAGCGAGCTGGTCCACGGACTTGCGGTCGAACAGCCCCCGGAGGTCGAGCAGGGACGGCTCGCGGCCTCCCAAGATACGGTTGATTACGTCGGAGAAACTCTCCCCCGGTCGTTTCGCCGCTTTGAGCTTCACGTACGCGGAGTCTTCGAGGGAAATCGTCTTCGTACCCATGCACCTGTGTATGTGTTTCTGTGTATATAACCGTGTCGTGGACAAGCCTGCACGGGTGACACGGCCGAGGGGACACTATCGCCACCTCCCGGGTCGAAGACCGGTCGTCGTACACGTGGTTCCTCCTGAAGGACTTCCGCGGCTACCCGAACGTCCGGAACTATGACGGCTCGTGGACGGAGTGGGGGAACCTCGTGCGGACGCCGATCGAAAGCCGTGAGGCATCCGCAAAGCGTTTCGCCTCTCGCGAGATGACATCGGCTCGTGGCGGTTCCGGTAGGCCGCGCTTAGTCCGACCGAATCTGCTTGGGCGGTCCTGTGCGAACACTTAAGTACGTGACTACACGTACAATCCACGATGGCCAATCTTACCCTCAGCGTCCCCGACGACCTCTACGAGGAAATGAAGAAACATCCCGAAATCCGCTGGAGCGAGGTCGCCCGCCAAGCACTTGCAAAGAAACTCGAGGACCTGCGCCGGCTCGATGCCTTGCTTAGCGGAAGTAGGCTCACAGAGCGGGACGTCGGGGACGTCGCCGACTCGGTCAAGGAGGGCGTCTGGAAGAAGCATCGGAAGAGGAAGAGCACGGGGTCTAGGTGATGAATCCTGAAGCTCGTGCTCGACGCGAACATCCTCATCGCAGCCTTGCTGCGCGACTCCACGACCCGACGTCTCGTAGTCGTCGGCGGCCACGAGTTGCATGCACCCGACTACTTGTTCGACGAAATCGACGCCCATCGCGACGAGCTGTCGAAGCGTAGCGGCCAGCCTCCGAACGTCTTTGGGAAGCCCTGCGAATCCTTCGGGCGCACGTTGTCGAACACGAAGCGGCGGACTACGACAATTGGCTCGAGAAAGCCCAAAGCCTCCTCCGAGGTCGAGATCCGAAGGACATTCCGTATGTGGCTCTTGCCCTCGCGCTCCAAGCGGATGGGATCTGGACGGAGGATAGAGGGCTCGTCGCTCTGGAAGGCCTCCCTGTATACCGGACCGCGGACCTAGTTCGCCTCGGATCGCGCAGCGGATGAGGATGTGACCTGAGGTGGCCCGGGATTGGACGAGCTGAAGGCGCTATCCGCGCCGAAAGGCGTGACCCCGGACAAAGGAGGTCATCGCCTGTTGCCGGATCGGGGAACGGTCGTCGCACCCGTGGTTCGTCCTGAAGTACCTCCTGGGCTACCCGGACGTCCGGAACTATGACGGCTCGTGGACGGAGTGGGGGGAACCTCGCTCGCACGCCGATCGAGAAGTGAAACGACTTCCAAGCTACGGAACCTACGGCGGCGGCCAGACCCGGAGGAGCCCCGAAACCCGGTCGAACACCCGGTCCTCAGAGAGAATCTCCCTTTCCCCCGCTTCCAGCGCAGCCGCGGCGTGGATTGAATCCCTCGGGCGCATCGGCAACGATCGGTAGAGGTCCGCTGCGCGGCGCAACACGGCGAGGTCCACGCGGAGCCAGGTGAGATTCGGGAACACCAGCAGCTCCGCCCCCTTCGCAATCGAATCTTCGGGCCCGAGCAGACGACGCACGACGTAGACGACCTCGTCCCACGTCAGGGTCGCCGTGGATACTTTTCGGGCCCCGCTCGCAAGGGATTCGAGGAATCGTGCCGCCGCCGGGACCGGGGGGATGCGCTCTGTATGGAGGACGGGCACAAGAAAGAGCCCCGCATCCGCGTACATCAACGGCCCGAGTCCTTGTACTCGTCATCGAGGACCGATTTCCAATTCACCCGCTTCCGGAGCTTCTTCCCTTTGACGGAAAGGAAGCGCGCGACGAACTCCTGAGGGCTCGGCTCCGGTCTCACCACGATCGTGTCGTCCTCGACCTCGAAGTTGAGGATCGCGCCCTCCGTGAGGCTGAGCCTCTCACGGATGTCCTTCGGGATCACAACCTGGCCCTTCGGCCCGAGCTTGCGCTTCATTCCTACCCAGAAGTAGGAATTCCTACTACAAATACCCTCTCCTCCCGACGGCTCGGCCGGAGATCGCATGCCCCTGGCTGAGAGGTCATCGCCTCTTGCCCGCTCGGGGAGCCATGAGCGACCCGCGATGGACCACGATAGGCTCGGTGCCCGAGAATTCAGGTAGCGCTTAAGAGAACGAACCGCATGCCTCGAGACAGCGAGGGCGTATGATCGCGTCGCCGAAGGACGCATCGGGTCGGTTCCTGCGCATCGGCTGGCGAGCGATGGCCGTGTGGGGGATCGGCGTCGCGGCGCTCGGCGTTTCCGTCGCGGTCGTCAACCACATCCTCTCGCCGCAGCTCCTGCTCTACACGACAACCGATGAGCAATTCACGGGCGTGTCGTGGGCACAGATCCAGGGGATGGGCCCGAATTTCCCCCTCTGGCTGAGCCTCTTCTACGACACGACCGCGACGATGATGGCCGCCTACGGATTCCTGACGGCCCTCGTGGCGATGACCGCCTTCCGCTCCGGGGAACGGTGGGCGTGGCTCAGCCTCCTGGCCTCGTTCCTCGTCTCCTCCGGATACCTGGTCGGCACGGCCGCGCCGTTCCTCGGCCGAGGTCTCCTCGGGATCTCCGGAATCTCGATCGGCGTGCCGGGCATCGTGCTCGTGGCCGCCTTTCTGGTCGTCGGCTTAGTCCTCCCCGGACTCGATCTGAGGAACGCGCCCGCTCCGTCCACCCCGCTCCCCACGAAACGCTCGAAGCGGTGGAGCTTCAGCTGGATCTCGCTCGCGGTCGTGGTGGGCGGACTCAACATCCTCTTCGCAATCTTCGTCCCCTTAACGGACCACCTCTCGCTGTCCGGTGCGCCGCCGACGTACATGACGTCCGATGCGGCCCTCAGCGGGGTCCCGTGGGACACGATCGCCGCTTCGAGTCCCGGGCTGTCCCTCTGGATCGTCCTGCAGATGGACAACATGTGCGCGCGGATGATGGGGACGGGCATCCTCGCCGCCGCCGTCGCGGTCAAGGGCTTCCGGGGCTCTCGGCGCTGGGCGTTCGACGGCCTCCTCGTGGCGTCCGTGGCGTACTGGGCGGGCCTCATCGTGGCCTCGATCCCCTCGTACGAAGCGGGCATCGGCGATCCGAGCGCGGTCTCCGTCGGAGCGCTCTGGGATGCGCCGGGCGTGCCGTTCACCGCACTCCTCGTCTTGAACGTCATCCCCCTCGCCCTGTCGTACCCGTACTTCCGAGGGATGTCGCGGGGAGCGTCCCCTGTCGGCTGACGCTTCGGGCTCCAGCCGGCCTCGCTCCGAGGCCCGAAAACCACGAATCGGAGGGGCAACCGCGCCAGAGTCGGATTCCGCGAGCGACGGTGTTTTGTAGCTTCGCCGTATGAAGGGTCACGACGGCTGTGTCGAACGCATCCGAAATTGTGGAAGAACACTCGCGACCCCCGATATTTTGTGAGGGGTGCGGAAGAGACATTCGGCTCGGGTTGCGGGTGCTAATCGGCCGTGGGAGATGCCCTGACTGTGGAAAGGCGATTCCGCGTCCCAGCTTCCGCGTTGTCCCCTGGTGGATCATCCTCCACTTGAGGTCACCGACCGCGCCCGAGCGCCGCTTCAGGGACAGTTGGTAGACCGACCGATCGCAGCCCGCGAGGGCGCAGGAAGGGGCAAGACGCGACTTGCAATACCCTGTTCAAGGTTCCGCGATAGCGGCACGGCACCGCCATCCCGGCGGAAGTATCCCGTCGGGCATGAGGTGTCGGCAGGAAAACAGCTCGCGGCCTCGTACACTATCGACCGGGGACCTTGTACTCGTCATCGAGGACGGATTTCCAGTCCGCGCGCTTTCGCCGCTTCTTCCCTTTCACGGAGCGGAATCGCTCGACGGCGTCGGCGCTTCGGAGCCGCTCGATGTCCGCGAGGTCTTGCAGGGTCCCACGACCGGCCTTCCGCTCGGTGAGGTCCCGTGCCGAGATCACATCGATGACACGATTGCCGAACCGCCGGCGCACCGCGCGCGCGGACAACGCATCGAAGTCCGCGTCGAAGAAGAAGTCGATCAGCCAGCCTGCGAGGTTGAACGAGACGTGACGAGCGTCCTTTCGGATGGCCAGGTCCGCGGTCCGCGGCCCCGGATGTGCCGGGAGGCCCCCGAGACCGTCCATCACCTTGTAGACGGCCCGGACCGTCTGCGGTCCCAAGGGGACGAGGAAATCCACATCCCGCGTCGCCCGCTCATATCCGTACGCGGCCATCGCGAATGCGCCATGCAGGACAATCCGGATGCGCGCCCGCCGGAGCGCGTCGACGACATCGGCGTACGCCTCGAGGAGCGTCCGCTGAACCTTCGGGCGGGGGTTCGCCATCCGGTGGACCCCCTCGACGAGGTCGAAGTACGGTTCGCGGGCCATCGCGAGACCCACGTCCTCGCAGGCTTTCAACCCTTCGGGAAGACCCTGGATCTGGATCGCGTCCAAAGGCGGTTAAGCGCACTTCTCTCACGACGCAGCGTTCAGTACGCAATCGCCGGCATCTCGCGCACGAACTCGTCGGCCGTCA
This sequence comes from Thermoplasmata archaeon, assembly GCA_036395115.1. NCBI lineage: Archaea > Methanobacteriati > Thermoplasmatota > Thermoplasmata > Thermoplasmata archaeon. The sequence continues at coordinate 44,923 of DASWDU010000037.1, forward strand.
GCTGGCCCATCATGAAGTCGGCGACGTCCGCGCGTGTGATGCGGAAGCCCCATCGCGGAATCCCTTCGACGGCCACTCGGTAGCGGCCTTTCGCGGGCCCTTTCGCGAGGAGGGGCGCCCGCACGACGATCCAATCCAAGCTCCGCCGCCGAATCTCCTCGAGCATCTTGCGGTGCTCCTCGTACACGCTTCGCAAGGCCAGTCGAAAGAAACGGATGCCCAGGTTGCCGACGAGGAATCCCGCAGGCTCCCGGAGCGCGCCGGCCGCGGACAAGACCACGATCCGCTTCACCCGATGTGTCTCCATGGCGTCGAGGATGTGGCGCACGCCCTGCGAAAGGACCGGGGGCGGCTTGTGGGCGGCCGTCCCGAGGACGCTCAAGACGGCATCGCGTCCTGCGACCGCTCCATCGACGGAGGCCGGGTCAAGCACGTCGCCACGCTGTACCCGCAACCGGTCGTCCACCACGGTCACGCGGGCCGGATCCCGCGCGAAGGCGGTGACATCGTGGCCTGCCCGGATGGCTCGCTCCGCCAGGATGCAGCCGGTCCGACCCGAGGCCCCGAAGAGGACGATCTTCACGATCTTGACTTCCGGAGGCTTAATGGGACAGGCCGGCTCAAGAGCCTGCGGCGATTGCGGACCCGCTTACGAGCGTCCGGTCATGGAGCGCCGTGCGGCCTCTCGAACCCGTGAAGACTCCAAGGCGTAGCCCGAGCGGACCTCCCCCCTCTGGGCTCGGCCGTCCGACTCCTCGAGCTCGCCGTTGCGGCCTCAGGGCCACTACACGGGCCGCTCGAGGTCCTCGGCTTTGAATCCGGATAATTCGTTAATGGGCACTCCGAACACCTTTCGTCCCGACATCGCGCCCCCATCCTTCGGCGGAGCGAAACGGTACGACGTGGGACGTCCCAATTGGGTCCGTCGAGTCGCCTCCACACAGCCGTTCTCGATGAGGTACTCCATCATCCGCTCGCGGCCCCCGCCCGACATGTCGGGGAACCGTCCATACGCCAATTTCGATAACACAGGCGTGGAGAGTTCCCTCCCAGCGAGATCCCGGGCGAATTCGAACACGTCGTACGCGTCGTAGGGATCGAAAGGCCGGTCCTCATTTGACAGACGTTCCGCGTCGTTCTCCACGATGAACCCATCGGCTCGATCGACTCTCTCCTGAAGCTCGAGGAACTGCAGTTCGAGCTCCGCGGTCCGCGCCGCATGCTTAGATTGGATAACCCTGTCGAAATCCTTCGGCGAGTACATAGACAAGTCCCTTCCCTTCTAGCACCGGGAAGAGTAGTAGGCCATATTTAATAGTGTCTATGCCCTTGGTGGAGACCGTCTATCCTGTACATGATATACACTATGAAACTTATTTACCTCACCGCAATTCCGGGGCGAGGCGGGTTCCTTTTGCATCGAGTGATCACCGTCTTTGGCAAGCAGGAGTTCAAGGAAGTCGCCACCTATTGTAAGCGCAAGAAGATGAGCCTCTACGCCCTTGCCAAGGCGGCCATCCGAGAATACATCGTACAGCATCCCTGAAGAATTGAGACCCCGCGGGTCCCCGCCTGGCGGCCTCGACGCTGCTCGGATGAATCTCTCGCGGCAGGCGTGCGCAACGTTAAGAGTCGTATGCGATTCCTCCTTCCGGTGATCCGATGGACCGAAAGGCGAGTGCGCAATGGATCGGGGGCCTGAAGGATGGGAAGGGCACGGTGTCGACCACGAGCGGCGCCTTGAAGGCCGTCCCGTACAGCTTCGCGATGCGCTTCGGAGACACGCCGGGGACGAATCCCGAGGAGCTCGTCGCCGCCGCGCACGCGGGCTGCTTTTCGATGGCCCTCTCGGGCGAACTCGAGAAGCTCGGGTACAAGCCGGAGCGAATCGAGACGAAGGCGACCGTGAACTTCGACAAGACCGACGCGGGCTGGACGGTCAAGTCCAGCCACCTCGATGTGACCGCAAAGGTCGCGGGGGCGGACTCCGCGAAGTTCCAGGCCGCCGCGATGGCCGCAGAGAAAGGGTGTCCCATCTCCCGCCTGTTGAGGGCGGACATCACGATGAGCGCGAAGCTCGTCTGAAATCCCGTGCGGCTCAAGCGTCGCCCCGTTCCTCATCCCGCGAGCCGGGCCGTGATCCACCGGAGGACGGCGTCCCAGACCTCGGGGAAGGCGTCCCGCTTCGCCCCGCGTGGCTCGAACGAGTGGCCCGCGTTCGGGATCACGACGAGCTCATGCGGCGCCGGCAATCTCGTCATGTCTTCACGGAGGCGCGCGAGGTCGCAGAACGGATCCCGGTCGCCCTGCACGAACAACGCAGGCTTGAGGAGCATGGGCCACTCCGGCGGGTTGCGGAGCTCCGGACGGAACCGGGGGTGCAGCGGATAGCCGAGCGCGATCACGCCGGAGACGTCGGGATCGCTCGACGCTCGGGCGCACACCCGCGCGCCCATCGACGCCCCCGCGGTGAAAATCGGTGCGGCGGGCAGCTCGCCGCGCAGGAAACGGACCGCGCCACGAAGATCCCCCTCCTCGCGTGACAAGTCCCTGGACGCCATCATGCCCTCGTCCACGTAGCGGAAATTCATCCGCAACGCGAGGAGGCCGGCATCCGACGCGGCGCGTGCGATTCGAATCAACGATGGACCCTTCATGTCGCCCGACCGGCCGTGCGTCACCACGAGTCCTCCGAGGCGTGCCCCGCCGCCTCGATGGACGACGCCGCGGACCTCGCCCGACCCCTCGGCGGAGAGGAACCGCACAGGGACCTCCTCGATTCCCGCCACGGCACGAAGATACGCAACGAATCGCATCAACCTACGCGGATTGAAGCCGGACGGAGAGACCGCACACGGGGGACCGCTCGGTACGGGGGCGAGCGCATCCGAGCGGGCTTCTCCCCGATGGATGGCAGTAGGCCACGCCCACCAGCAGAGATCGGTCTCTAGGCCGGGTGCTTAGAAGCTCCCGGAGGCGGTGACGATGTCCTGTTGGCTGATCGTCGTGGGAACGAACTCGAACCCGAACCACCACGTCACCGACTGCCGGTTGTTCGTGTCCGTCCAGACGGCGTGGAACGCGTTGTCGGAGCCGACCGCCAGGCTCGTGTAGTCCCCGATGAACCCGCCGCCGAATCCGTGGCGCGAGTTGATCGGATTCGTGGTCACGGTCTGCGTGACGTCCGTCGTCAGATCGGTCACGACATAGTCCAGGCGGGCGTTGTGCACGTAGTTCCCGAGCTCGAGACAGTTGATCCGACCGACCGCGGTCGGGGTCGCGGGGGTCTTGCACGTCTGCCACGGCGAGACCACATCGGCCGCGTACGCGGACATGTACACCTTGCCGGACGGCGAGACGCCGACGGCGGGCCAGAACGAGTCGACGCGGCGCGCCGCGGGCGCGTCGAGCGTGCTCCCGTCGGGGTTCGTGACCGGGTAGCCGATCGCCGTGCGGGTCAATCCATCGAGCGCCGAGAGGATCGGCACGGGCGTGCTCCAGGTGGCGCCGCCGTCGGTCGACTGGCTCCACACCGCGGACGAATGGCAGTTCGCGTAGACGGACGGCCTTCCGGCGAGGAAGAACGCGCAGACCCGGTCGGCGCCGTACGTCGTCGCGTCGTTCTTCACCTCGGAGGACCAGGCGGCGTACAGCGTCCCGTCCGGCGCGATGTCGGCCGCCGGGAAGCTGTTCACTCGGAACGCGGTGTTGGAGGGCGGGATGATGTCGGCGAGGGGAGCCACCTCGACGGGACTGCTCCAGGTGACGCCGCCATCCCCGGACTTCACCATCCAGATGCCGTTGAATGTCGCCAAGCGGGTGGAGCCCTCCCAGAAGACGTACACGGTGCCGTCCGCTCCGACCACCACCCGCGACCCCTGGTCGTACAGGACGTCGCCGACGATGAGCTGCGGATCGCTGAACGTCGAGCCCCCGTCGCTGGAGAACGCGAACATGATCGGGCCCTGGACGTATCGGCCGTTGTGCGGATTGAAGAGGAACCGCGTCCAGCTCACGTAGACGCGGTCCAGGAACGGACTCCCGGCATGCGTGTCCACGCCGATCCACTCCTTGTCGTTGAGGATCGCGGGCGCGGTCGTCTGGCCGATGAACGTGGGCGGCCCCCAACTGAGGGCGCCGCTGCCGTCGAACGTCCCCTTGTTCACCGCGATCGTGTTCGGCGGAGCGGTCCGGTCGAATCCCAACCCGGCGAAGTAGACGTGACCCTGGCTGTCAAACGCGAGCGAGGGATCGCCGCCGGCATCGTACGGTCCTCCGGTCAGGCGCTCCACGCCGGGGATGATCGTGCCGAGGTGCGACGGGTCGCTCGACGTGCAGCACCAGGTTGCCCCGCCGTCGTTCGAGTAGTACGTCCCGGAATACGCGTCGCCCAGCTCGCTGCACGGGGTCCCGGCCACGGTGCACGTCCATGTGCGGGACACGTAGTCGTTGGACCCGACGACGATGCGCATGGGATTGTTCGGGTCGACCGCGATCGCCGGCTCATTCTGCGGCGCCCCCGCCGCGTCGACGTTCACGGTGACCGCCGGGGCCGCCACCGACGTCCCGTCGAGCGGACTCGAGAGGACGTACGTGGGCGTGATCGGCGGCGCCAATGGACTCGGAGCGGCAATCGCGTCACTCGCGTCCGCTTCCTCCTCAAGGAACGCCGATGCACGGAGATACAAGCCCTCGGTCGCGCGGATCGACGCCATCTTGCCCGCCAACGTAGTGATGTCGAACGTCGGCGAGGACGAACCCGGCGGCGCGGCGGACACGGGAGTCCCAACGGCCATCAGGGCGAAGCCCACGACGAGGAACACGATCGGAACGGAGTATCTCATCCCCTTCCCCCACGGCTGCGCCCCGTATCGGCGAGGGGTCCTTAACCCTGTCGCGGCCGGACGCTTCCGGGCGAACCTTCAAGCGAGCCCCGTCGATGGCCTCCCGAGGCTCCGCCGTGAGGTACACCTACACGGGCATCGAGGTCAGGGACCTGGACGAGTCGATCGCGTTCTATCGCGACGTCCTCGGGATGGAGTACGTCGGCCGGAGCAAGATCGAGGCGACCGGCGGGGAGGTCGCGGCCCTGAAGAGCAAAGGATCGGAACACGTGCTCGAGCTCAACTGGTATCCGAACGCAACGTACCGGGAGGGGAGCGAGATGGACCACCTCGCCTTCGAGTGCGAGGACGTCGAGCAGGATACGCGCCGCCTCCTGAGCGCGGGCGCGACGCTCGCGCGTCCGGTCGAAGTGCGGCCGAAGTACGTCGTCGCTTTCGTCAAAGATCCGAACGGAATCTGGCTCGAGCTGTATCAGGCGCGGACCTGAGCGCGACGGCCGCCGCGCGCATTAAATAGGCCTCGCTTGTTGGGTGGTACGGAGGAGTTTCGATGCCCCATTACATCAGCCTCGTGAATTGGACGGAGCAGGGAGTCCGGACGGTGAAAGAGTCGCCGAAGCGGGTGGACGCGGTGAACGCCCTCGCGAGCAAGCTCGGCGCGAAGATGGATATCTTCTACACGATGGGCGAGTACGACGTCGTGGCCGTTACGGAGGCGCCGAGCGATGATGTCGCGATGCAGCTGCTCCTCGAGATCGGCAAGATTGGGAACGTGCGGACGAAGACGCTGAAGGCCTGGACCGTCGCCGAGGCCACGAAGGTCCTCTCGAAACTACAATAGGCTTCTCGGGGGCGGACGGAACCGTCGCTTGCTGCAGCAAGCGCGTTGCCTGGCTTGAAGCCGTAGAGACTGCCTAGCTCTTCGGACGATCCGCTTCTCTGGCTCGACTGAGCCCGGGGGCCGCCTACGCGATGCTCCACGTTCTTGTCTGGATCACGCTGCCGTCGCTCCAGAGCAGGTAGAACGTGTAGCTACCCGACGTCAGGGCGACGTTGTTGCCCGACACCCGGAACTGGTCGCCTTCATTGATGGTGTTCCCACCACCGATGTCCGTCCAGTAGATCCGGTAGACGGTGCTACCGACGGTGACGCTGACGTAATTCCCGCCCGTCGTCGGCATCGCAACGGCCGTTCCCGCGCTGGTGCCGATCTGCAGGTTCACCTTGTAGTTCGCTGGGCCGACCGCCTGCGTGACGCCCGCGACCGCGAACGTCGCGTTTCCTGGACTTGCACTCAGGTCCACGCCACTGAACGTCACCTGGGGTCTGCTCACGGGTGGCGGGGGTACCGTGATCGTGCCAACCATTCCGGAAGACTGATGCGGGATACACCAAAACGGGATCACACCCGCGGAATCGAAGAACACGAGGAACCGGGTCGTGCTGCCCGGCAGGAGATCGTGGCTGTACTGCGTTCCTCCAACGACGTACGTGAAGGTGTGAAACGCCGAATCCTTGTTCACCACGACGATCTCGGTGAGCGTCTGCCGCGCGACCGTGAAATTAGCCGGGGAGAACGCGAAGTTTTCGGCGGTGACCGTCACCGACGCCTGAGGCAGGAAGTCGTAGGCGCCCCCCGCGGACTTGCTGGCGGCATAGTTGTAGGCGGCGACGCTCGTGAGGGCCGCGCCGATCGCCAGGAGGGCGACGCCGACCGAGTAGATGCCCTGCCGGCTGTGCCAGCCCTCGCGGGCCGAGAGCTGCGGCCTCCCTTTGCGCGCTTGCATGAAAGCGAGGACGCCCGCGGGGAGGGACCAGGCGATCGAGAGTAGGCCCAAAACGGTGCCGCCGTACGCATACGGATCTGCGGGGTTCGCCAGGGCCGGGATGGTGAACGGGATGAAGACGACGAAGAGGTAGGAAATCGCGATGCCCGCGGCCAGATGGACCCACGGCTTCGGCCGCCACAACAAGATGACGGTGAAGATGACCGCAGGGATGAGGAACAGGCCAACGAAGGCAAAACCGCCCAGCGAAAAGCCGGTCGAGACGGACAAGGCGATGACCAAATCGACGAAAGCCAGCACGATGATCATGCGATTGAACGTCCACGGCGCAGGCCGCGTCGTTCTACCCTCGGTCTCATTCGCTTCCATCGTCGAACCACCATCGGGCTCCGCTGAGCCGGATTTCCAAGTCTCCCTTCCCCCGGCCATCGACGAACCCCTCTTCGCGCGGGAGCCCACAATCCGTCAAGTACATTTCGGTCCGGCCGCGGCGGGGACAAACCCCGACATCGACTCTTCGGAGTCGGCCAAACCGTTTTGTGCCGGGCCCACCTTGGGAGAGGCGTGCGTGCGATCCGGTTCGAGCCGGGCGGAGCCATAAAGCTCGTGCAGGTCCCGAATCCGCAACCGGGACCGGAGGACGTCTTGCTCCAAGTCCTCGCCGCGGGCGTATGTCATACGGACCTGCACCTCCTCGACGGGATGAAATCGGGCGACCGCCCGCCGATCGTCCCGGGCCACGAGATCGTCGGTCGGATTACGAAGGTCGGCGGCGACGTGTACTCGGCGAACGTCGGCGACCGCGTCGTCGTCCACTTCGGACAGCCATGCGGCCGGTGCCGACAGTGCCGGCGCAAGCGCACGAACCTCTGCGAGGAAGGGCACATGCTCGGTTTCGATCAACCCGGCGGGTACGCCGAGTTCGTCGTCGCGAAGCAATCCACCGTCCTGCCGCTTCCTCCCAACGTGCCCCCGGCCGTCGCCGCGCCGCTCGGCTGTAGCGGGGCCACCGCACACCGTGCCGTCGTGACCCAGGGCGAGGCGGACGAAGACGACCTCGTCGTCATCATCGGCGCGGGGGGCGTGGGGCTGTCCGCCGTGCAGATCGCGAAAGTACAGGGGGCGAAAGTCGTCGCAGTCGACACACGGGAGGAGGCGCGCAAGGCGGCCCTGGATTCCGGCGCCGACGAAGCGGTGGCTCCCGCAGAGGCGGCCAAGGCGGTCCGAGGACTCGTGAACGAGGCCGGGGCCGACGTCGTCGTGGACTTCGTCGGAAAGAGGAGCACCTTCGACCTCGGTCGCTCGCTGCTGGGATTCGGCGGACGATTCGTCGCCGTGGCTCCTGGGGACGAAACGACGACGGTGCGGGCGAACGACCTCGTCAATGGCGGCAAGTCGTACCTCGGCGTCTATTCGTCCACGATGGCGGACCTCGCGCGGGTGATCGCGCTCGCGGAGGCGAAGCGGCTCACGCCCGTCGTGACTCGGAAGGAGCCGCTGGCGAGCGCCGAGGGCGTCCTCAAGGACCTCCGAAACGAGCGGATCGTTGGCCGCGCGGTCCTCTTCCCCGGGCCAACGGACCCGGACTAGGTCCCGCCTCCCCCGGAGGCCCAATCGCCGACGTGCGCTCGTCCATACATCACGTGCCACACGCGGAGATCACGCACATCGGGGCTCCCCGCGGCTTCGCGGATCGGATCAACGCGCTCTCCGGACGAGGAAGTGGAACAAGTTCCCCTCCTTTCGCTCGTCGATCACCGGCTGGCTCGTCTGGTCTGACCACCGCACCATTTCAATCGGCGCTGTCGGATCGTCCGTCACGAGGTGGACGACCTCGCCGATCGGAATCTGCGCGAGCAGTTCGTTCAGCTTCACGAGAACCGCGGAGCACTCGACACCGATCTCGAACATCTCGTGATCCGGGAATGCAGCGAAGCACCGAACCCGCAACGCCTTGATGTTCTTCGCGAGTGTGTCCCGCGCGTCCCGCGTCGCCTCCAACGCACTCCGGTCCGCCCGATTCGTCGGATGGAGGCGCGCAAACCATCCGTCACCGTACGGCGCGTCGACGATCGTCCGCGGCTTCGCGAGGACCGCTCCGTTGACTTCCTTCAAGATCCCGCCGACCGGCGCCCGAATCGGGCCGAAGTACTTCGCGCTCTCGACGAGCCCGATCGCCGCGCCAGCCGGATACTCGAGGTCGAGCGGCTTCGCCCTGATTCGCGTAATCAGGCCTGCGACGGCGACGTAAATGCTCGTGATGCCCACGGCGACATCGCCCGAGTCCAAGAGGCGGGCCCAAGTGAGGCCGTCCCGTTCGTACAGGAGGTCGTCCGGGAAATCGCAGTGCTCGATCTCCACCGGAGGTCCCTCAGCGAAGGAAGACATCTGCAAGGAGGAGTTCCGCATCCGAGTCGGCGCGAACGCTCACGGCCGGTTCGCCCACGACCCTCGCCGCGCCGAGCGCTGGAACGGCCTTTCCGTTCACGCGGACCGGGCCGCCGCTCAAGACGTAGAGGTATGCACCCCGGTGATCCTCGAGCGGATGCGAGACCGTCCGGTCCGCCTCCAGGAACGAGGAGAACACGCGCGCATCTGACAGGATCGTCAGCGCGTTCCGGTCGTCGTTCGAGACGAGCGAGAGCAACCGATTCGTGCGGTCCGCCTTCCGGACCACCTTCTGTTCTACGGACGGCTCGAGGCCCGGGGTCGACGGAACGTACCACATCTGGATGAAACGCATTGGGAGGTCCTTCCGATTGTTGATCTCGCTGTGCCACATCCCGCGCCCGACGGTCGTGTGCTGCGCCCATCCCTCCTTCAGTACCCCGCCCTCGCCATTCTCGTCCGCGTGCCGGAACTCGCCGGCCGCGCAGTATGTGACGACCTCGATTTCGCGGTGCGGATGCAACGGCCAGACGGCGCCCGGCGTGAGCGTGTCGTCGTTGAAGACCCGCAACGTGCCGAACCGTACCCACTCCGGGTCGAAGTACCGATCGAACGAGAAGTGCCAACGGCCGTGGGCCGAGCCTCCATCGATGGGCACGTCCGTCTGGAAGATCGACTCGGGGCTCCGGACCGTGATCATGGGGACGATTCGAAGGCGGCGGATGACTTTGAAGGTTTGGCGGCCCCGCCACCGGAACAATCGACCGAAACGCTTTAGCGCCCGCCGACCGCGTACGGGACCGGATCGTATGGCGCGTCACCATCCCCCGCCAGCCGAAGGAGGAGAGCGCGTGACGGCCGTCTACCTGTTTTACCGGACTGGAGAGCCCCTCGTCGCGCTCGCGGCCGGCCGCACCCTCCCGATCGAGGCGGAGCAGCTCGAGAGCCTCCTGTCCGTCGTCGGGGACTTCGTGGAGACGAGCGTCTCCGGGCCCCGCGGATACGCCGCGACGGCGATGCGGTACGAGAACCTCGCGATCGTCGCGGTCCGCGGCGAATTCACGATCGCCGTCGCGGTCTACGACGGACAAGCGTCGGAGGCGTTGCGGGCCGACCTCCTCCGGACCGTGCAGACGTTCGAGGAGCGCCGGTGGCGGGACCTCGGCAGCTGGGAGGACGCGACGAAGGTCGCCGAGGACGCGGCGGCGGAGTTGGGGAACTTCCTCGGCCCCCGGGCGGGGCGGGCGACGACGCGATTCCGGAGAGGGCGTCCCGCGGACGTCCGGCCGTAGGCAGAGACCTTATCCCGCGGACGGACCATGGTCCCGTACGGGCATCATGGAGCGGCGGAACATCGCCTCCGGGGCGAAATGGGAGCCGATCGTCGGGTACTCGCGGGCCGTCCGAGTGGGGCCGTGGGTCTTCGTGTCCGGGACGACCGCGACGGACGCGAACGGCCGGGTCGTCGCCCCGGGAGACGCGTACGGCCAGGCGGCGTACGTCCTCCGCAAGATCGAGGCGGCCCTGGAGAAGGCAGGCGCGCGGTTGGAGCACGTCGTCCGGACGCGCATCTTCGTGACGAACATGGACGACTGGGAGCGGGTCGGCAAGGCGCACGCGGAGTTCTTCGGGGACGTCCGGCCCGCCCTGACGCTCGTCCAGGTGAGCCGACTCGTCGCGCCCGAGCTGCTCGTCGAGATCGAGGCCGACGCCGTGATCCCGGAGGCACCGGCGTGAGTCGCGGGACCGGCGAAGTCGTCTCGATCCACGTCGCCCCGCAGGCGGAGGCCGAGATGCGCTCCCTCCGGACGGTCCGCGCGGTCCCGGGGCGAGGCCTGGAAGGGGACCGCTATTTCATAGCCGCAGGCACCTACTCGAACCAGCCGGGCCCCGGCCGCGAGGTCACTCTCATCGAGCTCGAGGCGATCGAGGCGATGGCCCGCGACAACGAGGTGCGGATCGCCACCGGAGACGCGCGGCGGAACGTCGTGACGCGCGGGGTCGCGTTGAACCACCTGGTCGGTCGCGAGTTTCGGGTGGGCGGGGTTCGGCTGCGCGGCGTGCGACTCTGCGAACCGTGCTCCCATCTGGAGGGCCTGACGCGACGGGGCGTCCTCGGAGGGCTGGTGCACCGCGGCGGGCTCCGCGCGCAGATCCTCTCGGAGGGCGACATCCGCGTCGGGGATCCGATCGAGCCGCTGGAGGGCGCGCCGGTGGGCTTCGGACTCTCCGGCGCCGCCGACCACTGAACGAACCGAATCGTGGGACAACCGCATCCTTATTGTCCCGACGCGCCCTCTGCCATGCCATGCAGGAGCCGCAGACCGAGACGGAGCGCGCGGTGTTCGACCTGTGGACGGAACTCCGGCCCGACGAGGCGTTCATCCAAGGGGTCGAGTCGTGCGCGGGCCGGTTCTTCGTCCCGACGCCCTCGAGGGTCCGACGCATGCTCGATCGGATCGCACGGATCCAGAGGGCCACGGACGACCCGACGGAACGGAAGCTCCTCGCCTCGTTCCGCGCCCGGATCGAACTGCGCGAGCCTGCGCTCCTACCGGAAGCGCTCGTCGAGTCCCTGTTCGGCTACATGGTCAAGGAGGGCGTGAGGCCGGAGCACATTCGCGGCCTCGCGAACGACGGGCGCAAGGCGCTCGACGCGCGGCGGGCCCAGCTGCGGGGACGCACTCCGGCCGGGATGCGGGCGCTCGTGCAGCTCGCCTGCAACGGTCTCTCGCAGATCCTCGAGACCATCGATGCGGAACTCCGCGAGCCGAGCGCCCGGACCGCCGTGAAGGCACTCAAGGCCGCGAACGCTCGATACGCCAAGGCGTTCGATCTCCGGGGCTTCCGACCCGAGGCGACGTTCGACGAGACGTACGCGTTGTTCCGGAAGACCGGGGCGGAGCTCGGCCGATCGCGGTCGTACGGGCGCGCGCTGCGGGACCTCTGGGACTACAACGAGACGCCGGCGCAGGTGGAGGCCGCGGGCCTCCGGATGCTGCGGCGGGAGCTGCCTCACTTCAAGTCGCTCATCCGCCGGTCCGCGAGTGAACTCCGCTGCAAGCCGACCGCGGAGGCGGTGAACGAGAAGCTGAGGGTGCGGCGCGGCCTGCGACCCGATCAGGTCCTCCCGTTCCTGAGACAGGTCCGAGAGCCCGCGATGCGCGTCGCACACCGGCACGTCGTGGCGATTAACCCGGCCTACACGACGGAGATCATCGAGACGCCGCCGTACATGGTGAACGTCACCCCCTCCGGAGCCGCATTCGAGGTCGACGCCCTCACCGACCATTCGAAGGAGATCTTCCTCGCGACGACCGACGAGCGGAGCGCCGCGAGACCGCCGCCGGGGGAGCTCCTGAACCTGCTCGTCCACGAGGAGTACGGCCACTGCGTGCACGGATCCAACTCGGCGCACGCGTTCGCCGCGACGCCGCGCGCCCTCGACATCATCAACTCGACGTTCGTCTGCGTCTCAGAAGGCATCGCCTTCCAGAGGGAGTTGGAATTCCTGCCGGTCCTCCAGGAGATCGCCGCGGGCAAGCTGTCGGGCGAGGCCGAGGACGCGTTCGCGGAGGCGCTCGAGCCGTGGGGCGGGATCACCGCCGCGAGCCGCGAGTACGAGTTCCTCACACAGCTCTGGCGGATGGTGCGGTTCCTGCGGGTGATCGGCGACGCGCGCATCAACTCGGGAAAGCAAGACCTCGTGGGGTTCGTCGAGTGGGCGCACCGGACGACGGGCCTCGAGCGGGCGACAGTCTACTACCAACTCTTCCCCGCCCACCAGGTGATCGGGCCAGGGTACGCGTCGACGTACGCGATCATCGGGGAGCGGATTCGGGCGTTGCAGCAGGACGCCCTGAGCCGCGGCAAGACGCTCCGGGACTTCAACGCGTACGCGAGCTCGCTCGGCTGGCCGCCGAAGTCCGTGTTCGAGGAGAAACTCGAGGCGTGGGTTCGCGCGGCCTGAACCGCTCCAATGGCCATGACGTGCTTGGATGGAATTCTTTATGGGCACCGCTCCGATAGCCGCGCGCTTCCCCGCCTCGGGGATTCGGAGACTCGACGATGGCCAAGCGGAAATCGGCACGTAGGAGGGCGACCAAGACGGCCGCGCGGAAACGGAAGCTCTACGACATGGCGCTCATCCAGCGCGGCGCACGCCTGCGGCGGTCCCCGTTCTTCGACAAGACACTCGAAGCGGGCTGCAAGTCGTATACGGTCTACAACCACACGTTCCTGCCGAGCTACTTCGACGACCCCGTGAAGGAGTACTGGCACCTCCTGAAGCACGTCGCCCTCTGGGACGTTGCCGTGGAGCGCAACGTGGAGATCAGCGGTCCCGACGCCTTCGCCTTCATGCAACTCCTCACGCCCCGGGACATGCGGAACTGCAAGGTCGGCCAAGGGAAGTACGTCCTCATCACGGACGAGGACGGGGGCATCCTGAACGACCCCGTGCTCCTGCGCCTCGAGGAGAACCGATTCTGGATTGCCTTGGCGGACAGCGACATCCTCCTCTGGGCCAAGGGTGTCGCCTACCACTCCGGAATGGACGTCAAGATCACGGAGCCGGACGCGTCGCCCCTTCAGGTCCAAGGTCCAAAGTCGAAGGCACTCATGACGGATCTGTTCGGGGAGAAGGTCACTTCCCTCCCGTACTACTTCTTTACGCGGGCGGACCTCGACGGAATCCCGCTCGTCGTCACGCGTACCGGCTGGACCGGGGAGGTTGGCTATGAGCTGTACCTCCTCGACGGATCCCGGGGCGGGGACCTCTGGGACGCGGTCGTGAAGGCCGGAAAGCAGTACAACCTTCGGCCCACGGGTCCCTCGGACATCCGCCGGATCGAGGCGGGCATCCTGAACTACGGCGCCGACATGACGATCGAGAACAACCCCTATGAGGTCGACCTCGGCCGGCTCGTGGACCTCGACAAGTCGAGCGACTTCATCGGCAAGGAGGCCCTCCAGCGAATCAAGGACGAAGGCCCGAAGTGGAGGCTCATTGGAATCGAGATCGACGGAAAGCCGATCGAATTCAACATGACGAAGTGGACCGTGACGGCGGGAGGCCGCCCCGTTGGCCGCGTGACCTCCGCGATTCACTCCCCTCGGCTCAAGAAGAACATTGGATACGCGATGCTACCGATCACGCACGCAGACCTTGGGATGGAACTCACCGTGGAACACCCTGACGGACCGCGGCCCGCCACGGTCGTGAAGAAGCCGTTCATCGACCCGGGGAAAGAAATCCCGAAAGGCTAGGCGCGCATCCTACTTGTTCTGCGTCTGCAGGGTCAGCGGCAGCCCCCGGTAGACCGTCGCGTTCAAGAGGGTGGCGCGTTCCGCACCGCAAACCGGTAATCGGAGGGAGCCCATGGACGGGACGTGGCGGAGGACGTCCGCGAGGCATTCGTCCGTCGCGTGAAGCCGATCGACCCGCTCTTCAAAGGGGGAGACCTCGAACGTTTCTGGACGATGCTGCGCGACCTGGTGGCGATGGCCCCGCAGCGGGTTGATTTGTCGCAGAAAAAATCCCACTATTTGGCGAGCCTCGCGGCTCGCTCCCTCGCCCGCGACGACCCTCGTTCCGCCCTGCGGTTCCTCGAGTTCGCAGACCGTTCGGTCGATCGGAGCCATCTCACTCCGTTCCTCCTGACCGAACGGGAAGAATTCCGACGGCAAGCCGAGGCCGCCCTGGGCCCCGCACCCCGTCCGTAGCGCAGCCCTACGGCCGTCCCGACTTCAGGATCGCCGCGATCCGCTCGCCTCGGAGCGGTTGGCTGGCGCGCCCCATTCCCGGAAAATCGATCATCTGCACCTCGATGCCTCCGAGGTCGGCGGCGTAGCCCAGGACGGACTCGCGGTACTCGAGGGAGAGAAGGTCGACAACGGTACTCGGCCGGACCGCGCGAAGATACGCGGCGAGGATGTCCGGAAGCCCACGATCGTGCCACCAGCGGTTCAGCTTGCCGAACGGCGGCATCGGCTCCGCCATCGAGTGGACGTACGCCGGAATCGGATCGCGCGACGCGACGACGCCTCGGAACCCCGAGGCGATGACGACCTCGACGTTCGCCGCGCGCTTCTCCCAGGCGTCGTCCGGGATGGAGCGGTACATGTTGCCGTCGTACCGGCGGTAGGCGGCCAAGAGGCCGCGTGCGGCATCGACCGAACTTGCCGCACTCCCCGCCCGGATCTCGCTTCGGAGGTCCTCCAGCCGCTTGTGGGAGGCGTCGGGAAGCGCATCCGCAATCGCATCCGCTTCCGCCATCGAAGTCCCCCCTTTCCGTTTGCGCGTGCTCTCGGGAATCAGGACGACGATCTCCGGAGAGGCCATCGCGGACGAGGAGAGCGCTGTGAGTCATAGCCCTTTGGCCCGTTACGGAGGACACCGCCGCCAACCAAGATCTTGGTTCAAGATATCCTTAACTAGCCGGTCCGTTTTGGCCCGTCCCGGGGTCACCACATGGTGCACATACATGATGACGGAGTGTTCGACGCGCCGATCGAGAAGCTCTGGAGATACGTCCAGGACAACGACGCCCATCAGCACGGGGCCTTCGTCGTGCAGAAGGTCCTCGAGCAGAAGGGCAACGCGCTGACGATCGAAGCGAAGCTGGGCAACCCGGACGGCTCGTTCAGCGTCGAGAAACTTCGATGGACGATGAACCCGCCGAAGGGGTTCGACCTGGAATACCTCTCGGGGCCGTTCCGCGGCACGAAGCACACGCACACGTACACGCCGCAAGGCAATCGGACGAAGGTCGTCGTCGACGGCGAGTTCGTCGTGCCTCCGGGGATGACGGAGAACGCGGTCCGCAAGGGCGCGCTCGACTACTTCGCCAACGCATTCGAAGAGGACAACACGGCGCTGAAGAGCTACGACTAGGCGTCATCTGGCCCGTCCCTACACGGGACGCCGACGGCCGGGACGGACCGCGAGCCACCGGGCCACGACATCCTCGTGGCCTCGGGCGTACTCGCTGGCTGAGAGGCCCTTCGGATCGTGCCACCGCATCTCCGTGTACCACGGAAGCGCGTGCGCCTCGTAGGCGGCCGGCGGCGTCGCGTCGACGAAGAACCAGATGTCGTAGTGCATCTCTCCCGGGACCATCTTCGAGGGGTAGAGGTCGACTTCGCTCCGCGGCTCCGCATAGCGCGCGCCTTGCATTTGCAGGATCTGCTCCCCGACCCGCCTCGCGGTCTCACGCGGATCCTCGCCGAACTTGAGGTGGGACGCGGGAATCGTCCAGCCGTTCGCGTTCGTCTGCCGGCGCTCCGGGTCGAGCCCGGCGAGCTCCTCCCACGTCGGGTCGTCGGCGTATTTCCCGAGGAGGATGCGACCGTTTCTCGTGACGAAGAGAAACGCGCACACGCACATCCCGCCCCGGGGAAGATCGGAGAACCCGGCGGGCGGCGCTTTCTTCGACAGCCAGAGGAACGGACCTCGATCGTTCATGCGCTCCGCACGTCGGTGAAAGGCAAAAGCTTTGGGCTCGCATCGCGGTGCGAGCGGACCTCACCGAGGCAACCGACCTGATTCCTCCGCCCAGCACGCGGGATTTTCAGAAGCCGCGGAGCGAGCGGACGACGGCCCTACTCGTGGTCCTCGCAATCGCCCTCGTGGTAGTCACCGCAATCGTGGTCCCACAACCGCGCATCCGACTCGCGGGCGTTCGGTACGAGACGGCTCCGTGCGATTCGGTGACCATCAGCTTCGTCGCAAGGGCGATCGTGACCCTCACGAACGAGGGAGAGGGCGACGGGGCCATCGTCGTGCGCTTCTACGTCGACGGACGACTCGGGACGAAGGGAACCTACCTTGTATCCGCACAGAGTACGACCCAGAGGGCCCTGGACATCGTAATCGCGGGTTGCTCGCCCCATCGGTATTCTGTCGATACGTGCATCCCAGCAAGCAACGGATCCTCCTTCGCCTGCTAGCCCCAACGACCGTTGAGCGAATCGCATCAACGGTGGCCGAGGAGATTCGAGATCGACTCGTACAGGAAGGGGAGCTCTGGGAGGCGGCCCCCATTGCAATAGATCGTGCCGCTACGGTAGCCGGTGAATACCGTCTTCTCGATTCGAACCCGCCACGCCTCATGAGCGTTGCTCAGTTCCTTATCCTCGATCGCACCACGCCTTAACAAGAGCTCCCGAACCCCCGCGAGCGCCTCGGGACTCGCCCCTTTCCACGTCTTCCCCTGCATGGAGTTGCGACAGTCCTGAAAGTCTAAAGCGCTTGCTGGGAAGAGGGTTAGGTTCCTCGTCTCGGGCCTTCAAGACCGAAGCTCCGGGCCCCCTCGAGCGGGGTCGAATGCGGGCTGGTGACAGCCCCTTACCGGGCCTCTTCCCGAATCTCGGCCGAACCCGTTTCGGTCTCCGCATTCTCGCCTCGAGATTGGCCCGTCTCGCGCGGCCCAATTTTCGTCTTCGCTTCGAAGAACTTCTCCAAGTACGTCCGGATCTCGCCCACCTCGTCGACGAAGCCCGACCAGTCCTTCAGCGGTTCGCCGAAGCGGGCTTCTAGATCCTGCAGGACCGCCTCCGCCCTCCGCCGGACGCGGCGCTCGGCGAGCGGGTGCGCGCTCCGAAACAGGACGGCGAGGTACACGTTCGTCCCGCGGGCGACCGTCAGCCGATGGTCCCCGAAGCTCATCCCTTTCATCTCCCCGCCGGTGACGGGCCCCATCGACTGCTTCGCGAACAACTGGACGACGGTGAACATCCCCGAGAGGACGTCCGCGTCTCGGTCGGGGGTCAGCGTCCGGGACAGGTGGGCGACGAGCACGCCGCTGTTGTGGACGAGGAACACCTCCTCGATTCGAGTGCGGAGGAGCCTCGAGACCACGACGAGACACACGCCGATCAATGCCGCAACGACGGCGGGCAGGAACGGGAGCAGCGGGTTCGGGCCGATCACCTCGACCTCGATGACCGCCTGTGCGCTCAACTGGCCGTCCGACACGGCGACGGTGACCCATTCGTGGAGCGAGGCCTGCGAGTAATCGAACACGAGGAACAGCCCCGCGGGCCGCACCCGAGGATTCCCGACGACCGAGAGGACGAGGTCCGATCGCGGGCTGTCGGAGTCAGTGACGAACGGCGTCAGGTCCAGGATCCACGTACCGAATCCGAACAGAGTCTGCTTCGGCAACGGGAAGATCACCGGCGCGTCGTTCACGGGCGTCACGAAGACGTTGATGCTGTCTTCCGCGAAGGCACCTCGCTCGTCGATCGCGCGGAACGTCACGACCTCCCGTCCGCTCCAGTTTTCGCGGGCGCCCAGGTCGACGGTGTGGTCCGCGTTGATCGTGACCCGGACGTCCGTCGACTGCACGGCGTACCCGAGGATGGGTCCGTCGATGTCGACGAAGTACGCGTCCAAGTCGAAGACGCCCGCCCGGGTCGTATCCTCCGGGAACCTCTCGTCCGGCAGGGTCTTCGAGAGCCGCGGCGGGAAGTTGTCGCTGACCGCCACCGACGTGTTCGTCGATACCGCGGTCCGGGCGTCCCGAACGGTGATCGTGAGCGGGACGGTATAGGGGGCGGTGAGGGAACCCAACTGGGCGGGGTACAGCAGAGTGAGGACGTGTCCCGTCACCGTGACGTTCGCGGGATTCGACGTGTCCACGGCGAGCGCCTCGAGCGGCGTGTCCGGGTCGCTAAGGTATGGCGTCAAATCGAAGTCGAACGGGTAGTCGTAGTGGACCGCGAAGGGGAGCAACGGCGCGATGCTCGGCGGATCATCAATCGGGATGACCGTCACCAGGATCGTGTCCTCCGCGATCGCGCCCGTCGGATCCTCCGCCCGGAACGTGACGTTCTCCTGGCCCGTCCACTCCCCCGGCGCGCTGATGTTGACCGAGTGATCCGCGTAGATCGTGAGCGTGAGATGCGTGTACCCGTACGTGAAGAATAGGGAGTCGGTGTCCGGATCGGTGAAGTAATCGTCCAAGTCGAAGACGATCTGCCACTGGCCCTCGAAGAGGAGGACATCGGGGAGGGGGCGATCGAGCTTCGGAGGATAGTCGGACGTGACCTTGATCGCGATGACTTGGGAGGCCGTCGCGCCGCTCGAGTCGGTGACCGTCAGGACGACGTACGCCCACAGGCCGTCGAACGCCTGCGGAAAGAAGAACGTGACCTGGAGGCCCGAGACGGTCGCGTGGTCCGTGTCGTTCGCGGACAAGGCGAGGGAGGCGATCGGGTCGTCGATGTCGGACATGTACGGTTCGAAGTCGAACGTATATGGGGTATCGTGCCGGACGTAGAACACCCCGGGCGGGTCGAACTTCGGGGCGTCGTTCACAGGGACCAGCTCGACCCGGATCGGCTGGCTGTCGACGTTCCCTTCGTCGTCGAAGAGGAACAGTGTCCCTTGTCCCACCCCGTTGGCATCGGGCATCGGCTGGAATGTGAGCGCGTGGTTCCCCGTCACGTTCCCGCCGAGGACCTGCACCAAGCTCGAGTTGATCCCGACGAGATCCCACCGGAGGCGGGTGACCGGGGTGTCGGGATCCCACGCGTAAGGGAGGAGATTCAGCGTCCACGCGGGGGAGTCCTCGAGGCGGACTTGATCGGGGACCGTCCCGCGGATCTGGGGACTCGGATCTGCGGTGTACGTCAGCTCAAGGGTCGGGGAGAGACCGCCGCCGTACTCGCGGCTCGCGAATGAAACGTTCCAGAGGGAGGATTCGTCATCGGACTTCAAGGCGAGCCCGGTGTTCGGGGAGGAGCCGTTCACCCACGCTTGGGCGAGGCCCGTTACATTCCACGTGGCCCACGTCCCCGCTGCGGTGACGGCGGAGGCGAGGGGCGTCGCGTCAATGTCGATGCCCGGGTTCGCCCAGGGTACGGTGCCGTCCCGTGTCGTCCACGTGACGCCCGCTGTGAACCCGCCAACGGGGCCGAGCGTCCATTGGAGCAACGCCTTCCCGTCGGGCGAGTTGCCATCGAACCAGAGGCCGGTGTCGAGCGTGTTGTACCCGACCGTCCTCGTGTCGTGGCCCAGGCTCCCCGTCCCGAAGGCGTACAGGCGGGCGGCGCGCGACGCGTCCGTCGAATTGTCGCTCGCCACGAGGACCTCCATCGTGCCGTCGCCGTCCAAGTCCGCGACGACGGGCGTGTCGACGACCGGGGCCCCGACGGCCCAACGCCATGCCGCCGTTCCGTTGGCGGAGACGGCATAGACGACGGAACCCCGGGTCCCGTACAGGACGTCGGGCTTGCCATCGAGATCGACATCGGCGGCCACGGGACTGCCGACGCTCGTCCCGTTCGCCGCGCCGGCGAACGTCCACGTCTGCGCGAGGCCCCGCGTGAGTCGATGAAGGACGCCGTCCTGGGTCACGACGTAGACCTCCGGACTCCCGTCGCGGTCCGCGTCGACCACGAGCTGGCCTCCGGTCACGTCGGACCCGAGCGTAGGGCTCGACGCCAACGTCGACCAGTTCAGGCCGCTGACGAGGTACTCGCGGGAGTTCACGCCGTTTCGATCGCCCGCGAGGATTTCCCCGCGGCTATCGAACGATAAGTTGGCGAGCGAGGGCGCCACGGAAATCGAGGAAGCGCCGGGTTTCGTGTTCCCGGGGGGCAGTGCGTTCGAGCAGTCCGGGTTCCGCATGCGAACCTTGCCTTGCGAATCCGTGAACACGACCTCAGGAGCCGAAGTGCCGGTCACGTCACCGACCGCGAAACCGAAGCCGAACGCGGTCGAACCCAGGTCCTGGTATTGGCACAGCATCGCGCCGTCCGATCCCCGAATCGCGTAGAACGAGGAGTTCCCACTCGAGTCCCCGGTGAAGACCTCCACGATGCCGTCCCCGTCCGTGTCGGCCGCCGCGAAAGGACCCGTCGGCGCCGTCGGCAGGCGGAAGTGCCACAGGTAGCGGCCGGAGGCGCTCAGCGCGGTGAGCGTGTTGTTGAACGGGGGCGACGAATCGGTGTTCTCGAACAGGATCTCCGGGCTCCCGTCCCCCGTCAAGTCCGCGACGCGAAGGGGGAGGACGACGGCCCCCGGCGCGACGTAGGTCCAGAGAGTGCTGAGCGTCGCGCCGTCCCACCGGAGGGCCGTCACCTTCCCGTCCGTCGTCCCGATGACGACCTCCAACAACCCATCTCCGTTCAGATCCACGACGACCGGGGAGGCGACGGAGCTTGCGGCGTACGTCCACAACGGGACGGAGGAGAGGCTTTTCGTCCGGTAGCCCGGGACTCCCGGGAACAGGCCGTACCGGACGGTGTACCTCTTCGACTCCCCCGGCGCGTGCGTGCTTTCGAAGGCGAGATCGAGCCCGACGATCTTGCCGTCGAGCAGGGTGACGTTCGACACCTGACTGGGCACTTCCCTCCCGATCGAATCGTAGAGGAGGAAATCGGCTTTCGGATCCCCGCTCATTCCACCACCGACGCCGAGGTGGACGACCACGGGCTCGCGAATGCGGGCGAGGCTCGCGGTCTCCGTCACCGTGATGTTCCGCGCATACGCCTCGACGCCCGTCCCCTCCGTCCAAGGCGCTCGGACGCGGTAGACGTCGACCGTCCCTGGGGACGTTGCGTTTGCGGCGTGGATCTTGAGCGTTGCGTTTGCGACCTTCGCATAGGGAGGGACGGAGGAAAGGTCAAATTGGACCAAGGCACGGTACGTAGACCCGTTCGCGGGGTCCCTCCCGACGACGAGCTCGGTGCTGCTCCCGAAGTTCCGGTTCGGCTGGGCGTCGAGGACGTAGGCGTCCCCGATGGCGGTGAGGTTGATCGTGACCGGGGAAAGTTCCGCGGAGAAAGAGGGCGGGGAGACCCCTTGGCCTCGGCCGTATGCGGAGATAGTTTGGACCGCCAAGAGCAGGCACAGAGCGATGAATACGGCCCTGGCTCCCCGGACCGGCGTAGAATGCCTCCTGGCGACCCGCGTCTCGCCGCGGGTCCATGAACAGAGAAGTGAAGTGGTAAAGGGGTTCCGACGTGATTATCAGGAAGGCCTCGGAGCGAAACGCGGGCGCGACGCTCATCCGAGGCGTTCTCGAGCCCGCTCCCAAAAGTACAGGAACAAATCGGCCGCCCAGCGGTACCCGGACGGGTCCTGAAGCAAGAGCATCGTCGACATGTCGACCTTTCCGTCGAGGGCGGGGAAGCAGACGCCCGCGATATCATCGAGGACGGCGAGGAAGATCCTCGTTTCGTCGAGGAGCCGCACCGGATAATTCCGTGACGCCCCGGACAGAGCCGGGACTACCTCCTCGAAGCCCCCGCGAGGCCGGATCACGCGGACGTCCGCGCCGCTCGACGCCTTCTCCTGCAGAATTGGAATGCCCTGCTCGAACGCATGCTCGGACATGACCCAAGTCCGTCGCTTCACGGCCCGAAGAGACTGCTCTTGGAAGGCAACGACCTTGTACGTCCCTGACGTAAATGAGCCCTGGCTCAGGGCGCCCAGTCGCTCGACGAATTCCCGGGGCAGGACGAGGACGTCGTGGCTCAGAAGGAAGTCCCGGTGGGTGGCAAGGAAGTCGAAGAACGGGATGCCCACGGATAGCAGGCGGGCCAGGTTCGTGGGCCCGTACTCGCTGCGCGGATTCTTCGAGACGAGGCCGACGGACACGAGCCGTGTCAGGTGCCGAGTGGTCTCGGAACCGGTCAGGTCGAGATGGCGCGCGATTTGCGCGTGCTTGAGGGGCTTCTCCGCGATCGCGGAGAGGATCCCGAGTCTCTCGTCCGAAGCGATCTCGAACAGGTGGCGTGCGAGCTCGTTCGACCCCATGTTGGGGCGGGAAGGTCAGGGTCGATACTAAGGCCTTCGGATTGGTCCGAAGACAAGCTAATGAGGCCCCCCGGGCTAGCCCCCTCTCTCGCACCTAAAGGAGTCACCCACATGACGGCCAAGACGGAGACGTTGTCACGCAACACGAAGCCAACCGTACAGAGCATCACCCCGTGCCTTTGGTTCGACGGAAAGGCGGAGGAGGCGGCGAGGTTCTACGTCTCCTTGTTCCCCGACTCGCACATCGACAAGGTCGTCAAGGCAGCCGCGGATTTCCCAAGCGGGAAGAGAGGGGACATCCTCGCCGTCGACTTCACCTTGATGGGCCGGAGCTTCAATGGGCTCAATGGCGGCCCCTACTTCAAGTTCAACGAAGCGGTCTCGTTCGTCATTCCCTGCAAGGACCAGGCGGAAATAGACCTCTACTGGAAGGCGCTGTCGGCGGTCCCCGAAGCCGAACAGTGCGGCTGGGTGAAGGACCGCTTCGGACTCTCTTGGCAAATCGTGCCGACCGAGCTGTATCGGCTCCTTGACGATCCAGATCCGGCGAAGGCAGGTCGCGTCATGGAAGCGATGCTCAAGATGAAGAAGCTGGACATTCGGGGGCTGCGACAGGCCTACCAGCGCCGCGAGTGATCGGAGGCAACGCACATGAGGAAGCTTGTTGTCGGCACCTTCCTGACAGTGGACGGGGCGATGCAGGCGCCGGGCGGCCCGGACGAAGACCGGGATGGCGGCTTTGAGCACGGCGGTTGGTCGGTGAAATATTGGGACGACATGATGGGCAAGATGATCGTCGAGCAGACGCTGCAAGCCGACGCGCTGCTGCTCGGCCGCAAGACGTACGAAATCTTCGCCGCGCACTGGCCTCGCGTCACCGATCCGAACGACCCGGTGGCATCGAAGCTGAACAGCATGCGAAAGTACGTCGCCTCTCGGACGCTTCGCAAAGTGGAATGGCACAACTCCACCCTACTGTCTGGGGATGCCGCGAAAGCCGTCGCGCGGCTCAAAGAGCAGGCCGGAGGAGAGATCCAGGTGACGGGGAGCTCGAACCTGATTCAGACGCTGTTGAAGCACGACCTCGTCGACGAGTTTCGCCTGTGGGTCTTTCCGGTCATGGTCGGTTCCGGCAAGCGCCTCTTCGGCAACGGGACGATTCCCGGGGCCTTCCGGCTTGTGGACGCCAGGACGTCGACCACAGACGTCGTCATCCACCGCTACGAGCGGGCGGGCAAACTCGAGCACGGCACCTTCGAGGTGGACGAACGGGGCCGATCCTCGGCGCTCTGGGAAGACAAGTCATGAGCCCGAAGAGCCGGGCGTGACGCCCGGTCGAACGGTTGAACATATCCCTGTGGGTTGATGATCTTGACGAATGGAACGCGCCGGGCCCAATCCTATAAGGGACCGACGGCTCCGGAGCCGCTACCCCGAGATCGAGGCACGAGAACATGAGGAACGAGAATTCGGACCAAGACGACAACGCGATCTCGGAGCGGCCGGTCGGGACCCGCACTGCGGTCATCTTGGCGGTCGTCATCGCCGCCTGTTTCCTGGACGTCGTGGACTTCTCCGTCGTCCAGGTGGCCCTTCCCACGATCCAGAAGGACTTCCTCGTCTCGTTCGCGAGCGCGCAGTGGGTCATCGGCGTGTACGGCCTGACAATGGCCGGCTTCCTCATGGTGAGTGGCCGGGCGGGGGACCTGTACGGCCAGAAGCGGGTGTTCGTCCTCGGAATCGTGGGCTTCGCCGTCTCATCCCTCACCGCAGGGTTCGCCCCGTCGCTCCTCGTCCTGATCACCTCCCGGGCGGTGCAAGGGATCGCCGCCGCGATGACGACCGCGACGGCGCTCGCGATCCTCGCCGCCACGTACCCGGAGGGGCCGAGACGGAACAAGGCGTTCGGCGTGCTCGTCGCGGTCCTGTCCGCGGGATTCGCGGCCGGCTCCCTCGTCGGCGGCGTCTTCACGGAAGTCTTCGGCTGGAGGTCGGTGATGTTCGTGAACGTGCCGATCGGGGCCGTCGCGGCGCTTCTGGCCTATCGGTACATCGCCGCGGCCCCCGCCCGGGCCGCGAACATCCGTCTCGATGTCCCCGGCGCCGTCGCGATCACGACCGGGCTGATTCTGCTCGTCTACGCGTTCACGAACGCCGCGAACGAGGGGTTCCTCACGCTCGCGACCGCGTTGCCCCTTGGCGTCTCGGCCGTCGTGCAGACGGGCTTCCTCGCGATCGAGCGCCGATCGACGTCGCCCCTGATGCCCTTGTCGTTCGTGCGACGCAGGACGGTCCTCGAGGCGAATGTCCTCTCGGTCCTCATGACCGCGAGCGCGGGGGGATTCCTCATGCTGACGTTCTTCCTGCAAGGGTCGCTCCGGCTCTCCGCGCTGGAGACGGGACTGGCGTTCCTCCCGCCCGCCGCCGTCTTCTTCTTCGTCGGCGGATGGGGGGCCTCCCGCTTAGTCGACCGGCTCGGCATGAGGAAAGTCCTCATCATCGCCGCGGGGTTGATCACCCTGGGCTCCGCGCTCCTCGTGCCGATCTCGGTGCAAGTAGGTTACTTGAGCATCCTCCCCGGGAGCGTCGTCTGGGCTCTGGGAGCGAGCATCGGGTTCCCGGCGCTCGCGATCGCCGGCCTGACGGGGACGCAGCCTGGGGAGGAGGGCCTCGCGTCCGGGCTGATCCAGACCTCCCAGCGCCTCGGCTTCCCCTTAGGCTTCGCGCTGTTGCTCAGCGTCGCGACCGCCTTCGATCCGGGACTCGGAATCGCCGGGTTCCGCTACGCCTTCCTGGGAGCCACCGTCCTGGGGACGGTGGGGTTCGCGCTCGCGGTCTTCCTCGGGCGTCAGAGCGCTCCGACGGATGCCGACGTCGGGGCCTCCATGGACGCAGGGCCCGTCGCGGAGGACTAGTGGCCCGGACCGGGCGGTTGGCCATGTCGAGAGAGTTTTGCATGAACACGAGGGTCGCAGGATCGTCCACGCCAGGCCGCAGTGAGGGGACCGGTCCGGACATGGGGCCGTCTGGATTGCCAAGGCATTTGGTTCGGCGGTGCGTTACACCGGTGGTCGCACTCGCAGTCGGAGGAACCTTCGCGCGGCCGAAGGCGGTTCACTGACCGGTCAATCGGAAAAGGCAGAGGCCTTCCGGAAGCTCCATCGAGGAAAGATCCTGATCCTCCCGAATGCTTGGGACGTCGCGAGCGCTCGCTTGTTCGAAGACGCCGGCTTCCCTGCCGTGGCGACCTCCAGTGCCGGGATGATGGTCTCGCTCGGCTATCCGGACGGCGAGCGGATCGACCGCAAGCAATTTATCTCGGCCATACGGCGGATTGCAAAGGCCCTCTCCGTTCCGCTCAGCGCCGATGTCGTCAGCGGGTTCGGGCGGACGCCGCGGGAGGTGGCCGGCGTCGTCAAAGACGTCATCGAGGCCGGCGCGATTGGAATCAACATCGAAGATTCGAAACATGAATCGAAGCGGCTCATCCCCCTCGCGAGCCAGGTAAGGCGGCTCGAGGCGCTCCGGCAGCTGAGGGACTCGCTCGACATCCCGTTCGTGATCAACGCCCGGACGGACGCCGTGTTGTACGCGCCGGGAAGTGCCCAGGATCGCCTGGACGAAGCGATCCGAAGAGGGATCGCCTACCGAGACGTGGGGGTCGATTGCGTCTACCCGATGGGATTGACGGATGCCGCGGCAATCCGCGCCTTCGTCCGCGGATTGGAGTTCCCCGTCAACGTGATGGTCCGCAAGGGCCTTCCGTCGGTGCGAGAGCTGGAGCGGCTGGGGGTCGCGAGGATCAGCCTCGGCCCGAGCGCCTCCTACGCGGCGATGGGCTTGCTCAAGCGTGCCTCGGCCGAGCTTCTCCAGCGAGGGACGTACACCACGTTGCTCGACGGGGCCATCACCTACGATGAACTGAACCGTCTCGCTGCCTCGAAAGCTTCCCGGGCATAGTCCCCATCGGTCGGCGTCTCCGAGCCCGCTTCCACCCTTAAGGAAATCCTTAAGTATTCTGGACGCTTAACGGTTAAACGGATGCTTAAGCTTCAGAAGGTGCCGCTCGACGATGTATTTGCGGCCCTGGCCCACCCGATTCGGCGCGCGATCATCGAGCGCCTTGCCGAAGGCGAATGCACGGTGGGCGAGTTGGCCGAGCCGCACGACGTGAGCCTTCCGGCCATCTCCCAGCATCTCCGCACGCTGGAAGACGTCGGCCTCGTCGAGCAGACGCACACGGGGCGGGTGCGCCTATGCACGCTCAAGGCCGCGCCGCTCTCCGCGGCGTTCTCGTGGATCGTGCAGTATCGCATCTTCTGGGAGGACATGCTGGACGACATCGCCGAGAAAGTGGAAGGAAGTGGAACAGCTATGAGAACGACCAAGGCGACGACCAACGCGACGACAGGGACGGTGCGACTGACTCGCGTCTTCAAGGCGCCGCGCGAACGCGTGTTCAACGCGTTCCTCGACCCGGACGCGTCCGCCAAATGGCTTCCGCCGAACGGGTACACGGCCCACGTGTACAAGTTCGAGCCCAAGGTCGGGGGCACGTACCGCATGAGCTTCTCGTCGCTCGACAAGAAGGACACCCACTTTTTCGGCGGCAAGTTCCTCGAGATCAAGCCCAACGAGAGACTGCGTTACACGGACGCGTTCGAAAGCGACGACCCGCAGATGCATGGCGAGATGAAAGTCACCATCACGTTCAGGGACATGCCCGGTGGGACCGAAGTGAATATCGTGCAAGAAGGAGTGCCGAGGGCGATCCCGATCGAAGGCGCCATGGCGGGATGGAACCAGTCGCTCGAGAATCTGGCGCGCCTCGTGGAGCTGTAGCCGGGAGTCGATCAGAGCGGGCGTGCAAGAACGCAGGAAACGAGTGCGCCCTGGAGAGGCATGACCTAGACGTCACAGCTGCAGGTGGAAAATTGAACCCCCGACGTGCGCCTTTCCAAGGCGTGGGGCGAGCGATGCCAACCGGGGGTCCTGGCCATCCCACCTCGCGTGGACGTGACCGAAGTCCCGGAGTTTCAATCAATAAGTACTGCTGCCCGCTTCCCTCGTAACCAGGGTTGGAGACTCGAATGCCCGAAACGAGCACCGTCCTGGTAGTAGGTGCCACAGGGGATTTGGGAGGCCGGGTGGTGGACGCTCTCTTGGCTCGCGGGAAACGCGTCCGCGCGCTCGTCCGCGAGGGAACGGACCCGAGCCGTCTCGCGGCGAAAGGAGTGGAGATCGCGCGAGGGGACATGCTCGACCCTGCGTCGTTGGAGAGAGCCCTGAGCGGCTCCGATGCTGTCGTCACCACAGCAGCGGGATACACGCGCCGCCGAAAGGGCGACTCGCTCGAGAAAGTGGACGACCTCGGGAACCGGAACCTCGTCGACGCCGCGAAGAACATGGGGATCCGTCGATTCGTCTTCACGAGCATCCTGACCTGCGATCAGGCCCGCGATGTCCCCCATTTCTGGCAGAAGAAACTCATCGAGGACTATCTGGAGAAGAGCGGCACTCCGTTCGTGGCCTTGCGCCCCGGCGCGTTCCTCGGCGGTGGCAGCGCGAGATTCTTCCTCAGGGGGCTCCAGAAGGGTCGAATGATGACCTTCGGGTCCCCCACCGTCCGGTGGACGTACACCCACCCTGACGATGTCGCCCGATACCTCGCGCTCGCGGTCGACACCCCTCGCGCGGTCGGACACCGGATCGACCTCGGAACGGACCGTCCCGTCTCCGCCGTCGAACTCGCGGACATCTTCACGAGACTCCTGGGTCGCGAGGTGAAGCCGAGCGTTGGTTCGTTGCTCGTGCTCAAGGCCGTCGGCACGATCGGAGGCCTGTTCCTTCCGTTCATGCGCGACATGATGGCCATGGGCCGGTACTTCGAGACGGGAAAGTACGTTGCCGATACGAAGCTACAGGCCGAACTCTTCGGTCCCGTGCCGACAATCGAAGATACGGCTCGACGAGCGCTCGCAGATCTCGAGCTTGTGCCGCGAGCCGCGTAAGAGAATCGTGCAGCGAACCAACGAGTGCCGATTGGAGGAAGCGGACGATCCGTTCTTGATAACGACCGTTGCCCGCAAGCAGAGCCGCAGGGGGGAATTGAACCCCCGACCTGCGCCTTACCAAGGCGCAGTCATAAGGCATACTGGCTTGCAACGAATCGCCTGATTTCGACGCTTTGGCCTACTATAGCCCCGAACTTTTGGGTGTCCGGAGGAAAGAGGTGAAGCGTTTTCTCAGGAAGACGGAACGCCCAAACCAGGCGACCACGCTCGTGGCTCTCCACACCGGGAAAGCAAAGGTCTTTTCGGTTTAGTTCGATTCTTGCAGTAAGAAAAACCGATGGTTCGAGTCGAGCGAATGGCTGAAGCCAGTTCAGGCGACACCTTCACGATCCGGTTCCGGGGAGTGGAGTGGCAAACCTCAGGTGTGTTCAACCTGGAATCTGAAGTGAGGGAGCGGTTTGCAGGAGTGTCGCCGGACGAGGTTGTTACGATCACTCCACCGAAATCCCACGCGGTAGTGCACCTCAAGGTGACAGAACTCGCCAACCTAGTTTGGGAATAATCGAATTAGAAGGCCCCTGACTAGCCGGGCGAAGGAACATAGCGGGTGGACAACCCCGCAAGGTGACCCGGGAGCCTAGCCGTTGGACGCTAGATCGATTAATCCGTGGCGCCGCGCGCCGCCAAGAACCGTGCGACTTCGAGTTGAGAGCACAACTTGGCAATCTTCAATGCGGTGTACCCGTTCTGGCCTCGGGCGCCAATGTCTGCGCCGGCCGCCAAAAGAAGCTTTGCGGCCTCAAGGTCACCCCATTGCGCCGCAAACATGAGGGCGCCGTTGCCATGCCTGTCTTGGGCCTTTGCGTCCGCACCGCCTTCAAGCAAGGTGCGGAGGACGGCCGTACGCCCTTTGAAGGCCGCGAGAATCAGCGCCGAATAGCCCCTCTCGTCCTTTGCTTCGAGATCCGCCCCGCGTTGAATCAGGTCCTGCGCCAAATCCAATCGCGCGGCGTCGACGGCGTAATGAAGTGTCTTGGAGCCAATTGTGAAGCCAGCGTCGATTGGCCCTCCCGAAGGCGCTCCGGCAAAGCCCGAGCTTTCGATCACTTGCAGCACGCTCCGATGTAGCTTCTGGGCTTCCGGTTCCACGCTGACTTCGAGTCGGTCTCCGTGAGCCTTGGCGATCTCCAACACCTTGCCCAGTTGCTTTTGCGTCAGGCACGTGGGCTCGCGGTTATAGGGTGTCAACAGGAAAATGCCTCCGTCAGCCAACAGGTGCACGCGAAGGACGTCAGACCCGATCCCGCCCTTCTTACGTCGTTCATCCAAGACGCGCATATTGGTGACCAGATCTTGGCCTGCCAGGTAGAAAGGCGATATGGGCGAATCGTCACGAATCGCCGCCTCCGCGAATTCTGCGGAGTGCACGCCTGTGCGAGTAACTATCCTGAACGCTACGTGTTGCTGTTGCGGCAATGGGAATTGTGCGACCTTTGGAAGAACCTCGAGAAAGCCCTGGGCACAGCCGATGAGGGCGAGGCTCGCGGCCGCAACTGAGGGATGGAAGCCCATTCCAATGATCCCGCCGCCACTGCTCGCGTACATGCTAGCCGTACCGTCGTTTGCGGCGACGAAGGTCGCAGTCCCTGCCGCTGAGCCAAACTCAATCATGACAGCGACGACATCGATGGGCCCTACATCTGGAGGTGCCAACGACGCAGCCTCGCCCGAGAGCCAGTTCTGACGAAGCCGCGTGTACTGTTCCCGCGAGGCACCCGTCTCGGGTTCCTTCTTCCTATCGGTGCGCTTCCAGGGCATAGGCGGGCGTCTGATGCATGAGGCTTGGCTTATTGCTTATCATGGTCGGTCGGGGAGTGTGGGGAATCGAAGTCATCTTCTGCCCAGGCCCCCGCAAGCAGGAAGGCTGCTGTCACACCCTGCCCGGGGGCATCGATGCCACCTCTCCCCGACAGCATATTTTCCCGTCCCGCTGATATGCTTATAGCCGCGCAGCCCACCTACGTACGGCAGTGCCGCGCCGATCCGAACCTTTCCGCCCCAAAATCCCCCAACATGCGTGGCTGTTAGGCCCATGACGAAGAGAAAGACGGACCTGGAATGGCTCGGCGACCACTTGAGAATTCTCACAGAAGCTTCCGAACGCGTCCGATCAATTGAGCCCACTGTGTACAACGATTTCAATGCTTGGACGACGCTGAAGCTGATCGGAGTAAAGTTCTGGCAGAGAATCTACACCGACATCATTCAAGAACATCTCGAGTTGCTTCGAAAGGAATGCATGGCCTATCTGGATGTGATGGCTGGATCGGGCCTGAACCGAATCCGTGATGCGGATTGCTTCGTGGCAGGATCGTCAATCCTTGCCGCGCTAGTACCGAGGAAACCATTCCACTACATTGTGTCGATAGAGAGCAACAGGAGTCGAGCTGTTGCCCTCGAAAAGCGTCTCATCCACGTCAGGGGTAATCAGACATCATTCAAAGTATTCGCCCAAGAAGCGGATGCGGCGATTCGAGACGCACTGGGAGAACTGAGGGATCGCAAGTCCCATTTCATGGCCTTCGTCGACTATCAAGGAATGAAGGGTTTCTCACGCGAGTCAATGGACGCACTCCTAAGAGAGCCATGCGACATCTGGTTCACCTTTTTCCCAAATATCAAGAGATCCGTGGCCCTTAGTGAATGGGACGAGGCGAACCTCGAAACGTGCCGCAACTTCTTCGGTCGTCGAGTCTTTGACCGTTCTGCCACGTACGATGACCTAATTGGGAATTGGACACAGGAGCTCCTCCTTCGCAGGCAGATCCTATATCCTTTCCAGATTCAAAGTGGAGAAGGCTATTCGTACGAACTCGTGTTCATGACGAAGAGAACAAAGGCAGGAAGTCCCTACGTAAATGCGGCTGACGACCTCAAGCGCCGTCTCGATAGCATCAAGGGTGACTTCGCGCGAATGGTGCTCCAAGTGCTAACGGGCAAACAGCGTGACCTTGACTCGTATTTCTCAGGCCGGCCACCATTTTCCCTTTAGACCAACTCGCCCGAGCTCTCCGTGGAACATCCGAGAGATTCCCCTGTCGAATCCTCGGGTAATAGTGACTTTCTCTCCCAAGCATTCTTCGACGAGCTGAAGATTCCGGCCGCGGACATGAACGGATTCGCCGTAAATATGGTTCGGCTGGATTTCAACAAGCGCTTCCGCCATCAGCCTGAGATCCTCGATCACGTCCTGTCGAACTCGTGTTGGAGGGAAAATGGGTGCAAGAATCACACCGACATCTAAACCCATTTCCTTGGCGCGCCGAAGGACTTCGATGCGAGCTCTGGGCCGCGGGACTCTCGGTTCGATCCGGCGAGCGAAGTCGTCACTCATCGTCGCGATGGAAACTTGCAGACGAACCTGGTCTGGATACTGGGCAAGTAAATCCAAGTCTTTGATCACAAGATAGGAACGCGTCTGCAGACAGACACGCACGCCAGCTGGAAGCGCATGCTCCAGTAACTTCCTCGCCCCTGATGCAAGTTTTGGCAGGTACGGGTCGTGAGTTGAACTCATCATGACTTCTTTTCCCGCCCACCTGCGCCATGGCGTCTTCACAATTGCCTCATCGAGGTTCTCGGGAACAAGCAAGTAGTCGCCCCACTTCTGCAGCACGGCGTCTCCGTAGCGACTCTGCCCAAACCTCTTGTGAATTTCGTCGACGTAGCAGAAGGGACAACCATGCGTGCATCCGACCGCGAAGTTGAGCGACCAGCCATCGGATAGCTGCTTCCCAACACCTCCGTTGCTTCGAGATGTCAACTTTGAATGCCGGATCAGGGGCGGCGTGGTCCGGAACGTGCCACCTATGACAGAGGTAGGCAGCCGGATTCTGTCAGCATTGAGCGTCCTATCAAGCTGCTCCACGACCGTGACCGTCATTGCTTTGCAGACCCCAGTTTCGTTAGAATCGACGCAGCCCTATAAAAGTGCCTCCGGGGGAGAGGTCGGCGAATCGGGGATAACGACGAGAGAATTGGATCAACATCATGGCATGCTCGCAAACCAGTTGGTGATCGGCGAGGCGGATTCATAGCCGACAATCGACAGTTCGAACTCGGAGCCATCCGGGGAAATCAAATGCATATTGTGTTTGCGAAGCTTCGATTGCGTACTTGTAGGTGTGCCCATGCGGGACGGAGGTCGTCCCGTCGCCGCATCGTTGAGAGCCCTCCCTCGCCTCTGAGGACTCGCGGAAAAAGTCGGAGGGGACCCTTAGCGGTATTTCAACTCTCAACCTACGGTTCCACGGGATCGACTGGGTCCCTGGCGGACCAGAAAGCGAGTCCTCCACCCGGAAGGCTGACGATCTTGAGCCCGTTAGGCCCAGACATTTCCCACGCTTCATAGTGCAGGTCTGGAGGGACCAGGAGAACATCGCCATCAATGAATACGATTTCGAGCGTCCCGTCCTTCAACGCTATTGCTGTGCGCGCGGTCTTGTGAAGTAGTCTCAGGGCTCCACTCACTTTTGCGACATAATCGTATTCAATCGAATAGCCTACTTCCGTCCCGGCGTGACGTATCTTGAACTGCCCACCGATTCGAAACTCGAAGGCATCGTTCCGCCGGATGAACATGACGCCAAAACTCGAGTCAACATAGCAACGCTCAAGAGTCCAGCCGCCGACCTCAATGGGGATGTCTATCTCTCGAGCCGAATGTGGCACCTGGTCCTGAATCACCAACTTGACTTAGAATCTGCCGGAACCGCAGGTGCTTGACGTCTAATCAGTCTCTCCTCGGTTCGACGTGATGGCCTACTACAAAATCGGCGTCCCCTGACCTCAGGCGTGGAACGGCCAGATCGGAGAGCCGCAGGGGGGAATTGAACCCCCGACCTGCGCCTTACCAAGGCGCCGCTCTACCCCTAAGCCACTGCGGCAACGCGGGGCCCAAACCTCCGATCCGCATAAATACTCCCGCACGACGCCGATCGGAGTCGTGACGCTACATTTTGCGGCTCGCCGTGTCGTCGCGTAGAGATGGCGACGCGAGTCCTGGCGCCGCCCCTTCCTGGGAAGAGTGGTGGTGCAACTTGTGGATTTCCTGCAGGAGCGCCCCGTACTCTTTCTTCGCCTCCATCTCGACGACGACGGTCAACATGCGCATCCACATCGCAGGGTAGGCTACGAGCCAGACGGCCGAAGCGATGAGAATCGTGACGATCGAGCTGGGAAGGAGGTCCCCCAGGCCGACGTACCCGAGGAAATTGCGGAGGACAATCTGCGTCGCAATCGAAGATGCGGCGAGGAACGCGACGAGGCGCAGCCGCTTCACCCAACGATCGTGAATTGTTGCTTGAGCAAGGTGAAAGAGACCGTGATACCACCCGACGACGCGATGCATCCGAAGCCGCAACAGGCGTCTTGCAGGGGCCTATAAGATGCTTCGCCCCCAAGTATCGACGGTGAATAGCGGGCCCCGACTCCCTCCGGCCTATCTTCGTTGTCCGCGATTTCAGGGCCTTGGGGACCGTCGCTGACGAAATTCCCGCCCCGGCGCGAACCAATCATTAAGTAACGCACGGGGCTTCGCAACGACGGATGAAGACTTCCCTCTCCTCCTTTGATCTTCGCGCGCTCGTCGCGGAGTGGCAAGGGCTGGTCGGCGGACACGTCGACAAGATCTATCAGACGGGAGACGACGTAATCTTCCGGATCAACCTCGCCGGCGGCGGGAAGGCGGAACTCTACTCCAAAGCGGGCCGCTGGCTGTGCCTGCACGAAGTCGAAACAAAACCGGAATCGCCGCCGCCGTTCGCGCAGACGCTCCGGCGGCTGCTCGACAACGCCCGCATCGTCGCAATCGAGC
Organism: Thermoplasmata archaeon; assembly: GCA_036395115.1. NCBI lineage: Archaea > Methanobacteriati > Thermoplasmatota > Thermoplasmata > Thermoplasmata archaeon. The sequence continues at coordinate 79,599 of DASWDU010000037.1, forward strand.
AGCGGGGATACGACCGGATCGCGGTCCTCGCCGTCGAACGAGGTCCCGACGCGCTGCGCGTCATCTTCGAGGTTTTCGGGAATGGGAATCTCGTCGTCACGAAAGGCGACACGGCCGTGGCGGTGCAGTTCCCGCAGGTGTTCAAGGACCGCAAGGTTCAGGTGGGCGAGTCGTACGCGTTCCCCGCGGCGGGAGTGGACGCGCTCGAGCTCGACCGAGGCGGGTTCGCGGAAACCTTGCGAGGTGCGAAGGGCCAGACCGTGCGGGTTCTCGCGAGCATCCTCAACCTGGGCGGGACCTACGCGGAGGAGGTGTGCCTACGGTCGGCGGTCCCGAAAGACACCAAGGTGCGGGAACTGACGGATCCGCAGATCGATGCGCTCTACACGGCGCTCAACAACCTCGCGGTGGCGGTCGAGCAGGAGCGCCGCCCGGCGGTCGTGTTCCAGGCAGGCCGAGCGGTGGACGCGACGCCCATCGAGTTGATTCAGCACCGCGGCCTGGAGCGCCGCGAGTTCCCGACGTTCAACGAGGCGCTCTCGCACTATCTGACGGTCGCGGAGCCGGAGGTCGAGGGAGCAAGAGCCGAGGGTGCGGCGGCGAAGCTCCTTCGACGGATCGCGCAGCAGGAGGAATCTTTGGCCGCCCTCCGAGAGGAGGCGACCCGCCTCGAGGCGCAGGCGGTCTTCCTGTACGGCCACTACCCGGTGTTCGACGAGCTCCTCAAGGCAGTCCGAGAAGGACGAGATCCGCCGGAGCACGGCCAGATCAAGGCAATCGACCGGAAAGAGCGCACGGTCACCCTGTCGATCGGAGACTTCGACACGATCACCCTGGACTACGAGGAGGACGTGACCGCGAACGCGCAAGCGCTCTACGACCGTCGGCGCGAGGCGCTGCTCAAGTCGCAACGGGTCGAGGAGGCGATCGCCGCGACGCGGATGGAGATGAAAGCCATGAGCGCGAAGGCGTTGAAAGCCGCCAAGCGTCCTCGCGTGAAGGCGACGAAGGCGCTGTGGTTCGAGGCGTATCGCTGGACCCTGTCGTCCGAGGGCTGCCTGATCCTCGGCGGACGAGACGCCCGGACGAACGACCAGCTCGTGAAGAAGCACCTGAAGGAAGGGGACCGCTACGCCCACGCCGATGTCCACGGTGCTCCGTCCACAGTGATCAAGGAGGGCGCGAGAGCCTCCGAGGCGACGTTGCGGGAAGCGTGCGAATTCGCGCTCGCGTACAGCAAGGCGTGGTCGGCCGGCCTCGCGGCCGGGAGCGCGTACTGGGTCTTGCCGGAGCAGGTGTCGAAGCAAGCGGAGTCTGGCGAGTTCCTCCCTCGAGGCGCCTTCATGATCCGCGGGAAGCGGAACTATGTCCACGATCTCCCGGTGCGGCTCGCGGTCGGCGAGGTCGAGGTCGAAGGCCACCGCAAGGTCATGGGCGGTCCGGTCTCCGCGGTCGCCGCCCGCGCTACGCGGTACGTCGTGCTCGCCCCGGGCAAAGCGGACCGTGAGGCGGTCACGAAGCGGCTCGCCGCAGCCTTCGCCGTGCCGATCGAAGAAATCGCGCGGACGATGCCACCGGGCTCGGTCGAGATCGTCGAACGACATGGGCTCGAGGCGTGACGCGCGGCAAGCCTTTAGCCCTGGCCGACCATACCATGCCATCGGTTTTTGGTGGGGGTCATGTCTCGAGCCGACGCGTTGGTCGTCTCGCTGCCCGATGACGAGCGACCGACCCGATGGTACAACATCCTGGCGGACCTCCCGGAACCGCTCCCGCCTCCGAAGGATCCCGAGGAAGGGCCGTCCCGGATCAAGGCGCTTCCGGACCTGCTCCTCCGTGAGTGCCTCCGCCAGGAGAACTCGACGCAGCGGTGGATCGACATCCCGCAAGAGATTCAGGACCTGTACCGGCAGGCGGGTCGACCTCGCCCGCTGATCCGGGCCCGTCGGCTCGAGCAGCGCCTCGGCACGCCTGCGCGGCTATACTATAAGGCGGAGTTCTACAGCCCGACGGGGAGTCACAAGGTCAACACCGCCTTGGCGCAGGCGTGGTACGCGAAGGAAGAGGGGTACGAGCGTCTCACGACGGAAACCGGCGCGGGCCAGTGGGGAACCGCGCTCGCGTACGCCGCCAGCTTGGCCGGCCTCAAGACGACGATCTACTGGGTCCGCGCGGTCCACGACTGGAAGATCCAGCGTCGGCAGTTCATGAAGCTGTACGGCGCGACGGTCCACCCGTCCCCGAGCAAGGAGACGGCGGTCGGCCGGGCGCTCCTCGCGGACGACCCGCACCACCCCGGGGCCCTGGGCATCGCGGTGTCGGAAGGGCTCGAAGACGCGAGCGGCGACGACAAGGCGATCTACTGCCTCGGCTCCGTGCTGAACCACGTACTCCTGCATCAGACGATTATCGGCCTCGAGACACAGCGGCAATTCGAGCGCGCCGGCGAACACCCGGACGTCATGGTCTCGTGCCTCGGCGGCGGGTCGAACTTCGGCGGCTTCGCCCTGCCCTTCCTCGCGGAGGCGATCCGCGGAAAGGACATCCGGTTCATCGCGGCCCAGAGCGCCGCCGCCCCGAACCTCCAGGGCGAGTACCGATACGACTTCGCGGACCACGCGGAGATGACGCCGCTCCTGAAGATGTACACGCTCGGGCACCGGGCCGACATGAAACCGGTGCGCGGGGACGGGCTGCGGTACCACGGGTGCTCGCCGATCCTCTCTCTCCTCCGGCACCGCGGCCTCATCGACACGATCGCATACCCGACGGACGAACGGCACGTCTTCGAGCGCGCTCGGACGTTCGTCCAGACGGAAGGATTCCTGCCCGCTCCAGAGAGCGCGTACAGCATCGCGTGCGCGATCGACGAGGCGCTGAAATGCAAGGAATCGGGCGAGGCCAAGGTCATCGCCTTCAACGTGAGCGGACACGGCTTCATGGACATGGAAGGCTACGCGGACGTCCTCGGCCTCTGAGGCGGCCTCCGCACCGCCAGCATCGAGCGCCATCTGCACCGAGTAGGTCTCGTAGCCTTGGGACTACCGCTGGTCGCCTCCCTTTCGAACTATAGGGAATCGGTTACTGCGCCAGCGAGTCGAACGGCGCGCCCGCCATAACTTCATATGCGACCTGAGAGTCCTAGGAGGATACCTAGTCGGGAGTGGAGTCTATGGGAGCGTATCTTCGGACCGCCTTCTTATTCGCCCTACTGACGGCCATCTTCGTCCTATTCGGCTGGGCGATCGGTTCGGTCTGGCTCGGCGACCCGGCCGGGGCAATTGTGACCTTCTTCCTACTCGCCGCCGCGATGAACGCGATCGCCTACTTCGCCTCCGACCGGATCGTCCTCTGGTCATACCGGGCGAAGCTCGTGACGGAGGCGGAGGCTCCGGGCGTGTATCGCCTCGTGCGCGAGGTGACGCAGCAGGCGAACCTCCCGATGCCGAAGGTGGCCATCGTGCCGACGCAGACGCCGAACGCGTTCGCGACGGGCCGGAACCCTCAGCACGCCGTCGTCGCGGTCACGCAAGGCATCCTCCGCCTGCTGACCGACGACGAGCTCCGCGGGGTCCTCGCCCACGAGGTCTCCCACGTGCGGAATCGAGACATCCTCGTGATGTCCGTCGCGGCGACCCTCGCCGGCGCGATCTCCTTCATGGCGCGGATGTTCTGGTGGAACAGCCTCTTCGGCGGCTCGCGGAACCAGGGACGCGGCAACGGGGCGGCGGTCATCCTCGCCGTCGTCGGGATGGTCTTGGCGCCACTCGCCGCCCTCCTCGTCCAGCTGGCGATCTCCCGCAGCCGGGAGTACAAGGCGGACTACATCGGCGCGAAGACGATCGGGCAGCCGCTCGCCCTGGCGTCCGCGCTGGGGAAGCTCGAAGTCGAGAACCGCCGCCGGCCGATCGCGTTCGGCAGCCCGGCATCGCAGAGCCTCTTCATCGTGAACCCGTTCCGCGGAGGCGCGTTCGTCCGGATCTTCGGCACGCACCCGCCGATCCAGGAGCGGATCGCGCGACTCCAGGCGCTCGCGCAGGGCGTCGACCGGTACTGAGGCTCAGCCGAACTCGTGCCCGACGTGCCGCCCGTGGCGGGCGTCGAGGTCCTTGATCCGGTCGCGGACCTCCAGGTTTGGCTCGAGGACCTCGAACTCCTCCAGGTAGTTCCGGTCCTTGTAGACGACCGTCGTCCGGCCTTCCTTCACGATGCGGATCACGAGGTTCAGGTCGCCGCCGCCTTCCGGGCCCTCGTAGAGCGTGTAGAAGCCGACGAAATGGCCGATGATCTCCTCGAACCCGGAATGCGGATAATAAAACCTGAACCGCACGCGGTCTCCCGGATAAATGTCCATCTTGTCGACGAGCTTGTCGTCGAGGACGCCGGCCTTCTTGAGGATGCGGCGCTCCTCGGTGATGTCGTCTTTCTGCTCCACCATTCTGAGGGTCAGGACATACACCGTCCGACTTAAACCAGCGCCCGGGGTCCCCGGAACCCCGCCGCGGCGGTGGATCGCGGCCAACCTAGAAAGGGGTCGGAGCGATTCCACCGGCCCGAGAGGGATCCGCATGACGATGGCCGAAGACCTCGCCGAATTCGTCGTTTCGAGGTCCATCGACGATCTGTCGGCCGGCGCCCTGGACGCGCTGAAGCTCCGCGTCCTGGACGCCATCGGGTGCGCGATCGGCGCGGTGCAGGGCGGACCGATCGAGGCAATCCGACGCCACCTCGACGACTTCGGCGGGCGCCCGCGTTGCACGGCCATCGCATTCGGTCGCACGGCGCCCGACCGAGCGGCACTCTACAACGGGGCGCTCGTCCGGTACCTGGACTTCAACGACAGCTACCTGGCGAAAGGGGAGACGTGCCATCCGAGCGACAACGTCGGCGCGGTCCTCGCCGCCGCGGAGTACGCGAAGCGGAGCGGGGCGGACCTCCTCGTCGCGCTCGCCGTCGCGTATCAGGTCCAGTGCCGGCTCAGCGACGTCGCGCCGGTCCGGGCGAAGGGGTTCGACCACACGACCCAGGGAGCGTACGCGGTGGCGGCGGGGGTCGCGAAGGCCCTCGGCCTGGACGCCCGGAAGACCGCCAACGCGGTCGCGATCAGCGGGACCGCGTTCAACGCGCTCCGCGTCACCCGGACGGGCGCCTTGTCCCACTGGAAAGGGCTCGCGTATCCGAACACCGGCTTCGGCGGGACGCATGCGGCGTTCCTCGCGATGCACGGGATCACGGGGCCGCTCGAGGTCTTCGAGGGAAACAAGGGATTCATGGACGCGATCGCGGGCAAGTTCTCCATCGATTGGTCCAAGGAGGACTTGGAACGCGTGACGCGGACGATCGTGAAGAAATACAACGCGGAGGTTCACTCCCAGTCCGCGACGGAAGGCATCCTCGAGCTCCAAGCGGAGCACGGATTCACCGCCGCGGAGGTCGAACGGATCGAGATCGACATCTTCGACGTCGCGTTCAACATCATCGGCGGCGGCGAAGAAGGCTCGAAATACGGCGTTCGAACGAAAGAGGAGGCGGATCACAGTCTCCCGTACATCGTGGCGGTCGCGCTGCTTGATGGCACCGTGATGCCTAGCCAGTACGCGCCGGAGCGGATCCTCCGGGATGATGTCCAGCGGCTCCACCGGAAGGTGGTCGTCCGCGCAGACCCGGCGTACAGCGCCCGGTTCCCTGCCGAGATGCCTTGCCGCATCACGGTCCACCTGAAGGCGGGGCGGGCCCTCGAAAAAGAGAAGAGGGACTACGAGGGCTTCGTCACGCGACCCATGTCGTGGCCCTCCGCCTCGGCGAAGTTCCACGCGCTTGCGGCTCCCCTCGTGAGCGAAGCCTTAAGGAAGCGGATCGCCGGTACAGTCGAGAACTTAGAGAACATCCAAGTAGCCGAACTCGTCAAGTCGCTAGCGAAGATCCCGAGGCCTCCAAGGAGCGGACCCGAATGAGTTCCATGGATAGATCGAATGCGTGGCACGAGCAGGAGCGGGCGTTCAGCTGGGTCAGGCGGAACGATCGCGAGGGGAAGCCGCGGACGCGCGGGCTGACGGAAATCCGGGGCCCGTACTACACCGTCATGGGAGCGAAATACCTCGAAGACGTCCTGTCCACCGCCGGGGACTACGTCGACTCGCTGAAGTTCGCTGCGGGCTCTTTCTCCGTCATCCCGAAGAAGGCCTTGACGGAAATCCTCGACCTCTGCCACTCGTACGACGTGATGGTGTCCACGGGCGGGTGGATCGAGTACGTCCTGACGCAGGGCAAGGAGGCCGTGGACCGGTACATCGAGGAAGTCAAGTCGCTCGGATTCGACATCCTGGAGATCTCGGCGGGATTCATCAGCATCCCGATCGACGACTGGCTGGCCCTCGTCGAGCGCGTGAAGCAGGAGGGCCTGAAGCCCAAGCCGGAGGTCGGGATCCAGTGGGGCGCCGGTGGGGCGACGAGCGCGGCCGAACTCGAGGCGGAAGGCGTCCGGGACCCCGGCCGCGCGATCGCCGCCGCGAAGCGGTTCCTGAACGCGGGCGCATACCTCATCATGATCGAGTCGGAGGGAATCACGGAGAACGTGAAGAGCTGGCGAACGGACGTCGTCTCCCAGGTCATCGAGGCCCTCGGGACGGACAAGGTCATGTTCGAGGCCGCCGACCCCGAGGTGTTCACGTGGTACGTGAAGAACTATGGCGCCGACGTCAACCTGTTCGTGGATCACAGCCAGATCGTCCAGCTCGAGATCGTCCGTCGCGGAATCTGGGGGACGTCGAGTGTCTGGGGACGCATCTTGACGTACAAGCCCTGAGCCTCTGAGGCCCCTATACCGCCGCGACAATCTGAGCCCCACGGAATGAGGGAAAAATACGTATTGGCGGCGAAGTACAGATAGTATATATCGCGCCCTCAAGAGCCCCTCCCTCTCCTCCCCCGGCCGAGGCAACGTCATGGCGGGACTTCCGGAACGCAATTCCCTCTCTGTGCGCAGGACATTAGTGATCGCAATCGTCGTGGCCGCGCTGGTGGGAGCTGCGGCGGGATACACGGCTGGCTACCTTTCGCGAGCGCGGCAGCCGACGCAGGCCCGAGAGTTTTGGGTCTTCACGGTCGTGCTACCGTTCAACGATAGCACGCCAGGGTTCCCTTCCCACGACTACTTCGCGCCGGATCGGATTACGGTCAATTTGGGTGACTCGGTGACCATCCATTTCTTCAACACGGAGGAAGAGCCGGAGGACCACACGTTCACGATGGACGCACCGTATGCGATGAACCACGTGCTGCCGTACGGCAACACCACGACGTTCTCCTTCGTGGCGAACACGCCCGGAATCTTCGCGTACCGCTGCACGTACCACCCTCCGACGATGACGGGCTGGCTGGTCGTCTTGGAGGACTAGGCCGCCGCCGAGAGGAAGCGGGAGTGCGTTCTCCGTTCCCCATGAGCGTCTCTGGACACCCGCAACGCGATGGTAGCGACCGTGGAACCTGAGGGGAGCCTCGGGCGGCGGTCCCCTGCGACGGCGGGCCTCGACGTACGTATTGGGGTTGCCGTCCATATTCTACGTACAAGGAGTATATGGACGCGGTGATCCCTCGACGCGAAGAGGGATCCCATGGCATCAGAGCACGACTCCCCTGTCATGCCGACGTGTGTGAACTGCGGCGGAGCGCTCGAACGCATTGAGGAGAATACGATCGACATCGCGGGGGAGGATGTGACGTTCTACGCTGATCGGTGCACGTCCTGCCTGAACGAGTTCATGAACGCACCCGAGATCCTCCGACCGGACGAGGAACTCATCTCGACATTCGGGTCGACCGCGGGCCCGCTCGGTTCGTATCGCAGGATCATGACCTTGGCGAGTCGGGACCGGGACTTTCGCCTCTTCGCGGGCCCGAAGGCCGCCGCCGCCATCCTCGCACACCTCCTGGAGAAAGACCTCGCGGACGTCGTCCTACTCGCACACCAGGGAGTCACCGAAGAGCCGGTCGTCGCGTTCACGAAGGCCGACCTGTATCGAGCCGGCGATATTCGGATGGGGCCCGGCCGTGCGGTCTTCACGGGTAGCGGATTGCGGGCAAACCTCCTGACCCTCGCCCAGCTCAAGCGATTTGCCGAGACCGACCATGGACTGAACCCCCGCATCGCCGTGATGGGCCGCCCCTGCCAGAACTACACGGTCCGGAAACTTCGGTGGGACCGATTCATGCCGGGCTACGAACTCGCCTTCGCCCTCGGCACCTATTGTTACGGAAACTTCGCGCCGGCGGGCGCGGGGAACCGCCGACTTCGCGAGCTGCTCGGTTTCGACCCGTCGGAAATCCGGCAGGTCGAGTTCGTCGGCGAGGAGTTGCGGTTCACTTCGGAAGGGGGCGTCTCGTGCCGGGTGGGCCAGGATTCGGTCGCGGGCCTCGTGAACCCGAATTGCCTCCAGTGCTATGACTTCTCCGCAAGCTTCAGCGACCTAAGCGTCGGCCGCGTGGGCCCGGACGAGATGTTCGAGACCGCGGTCGTTAGGACGGATCGCGGCGAGCGAATCGTGGACCAGGCGATCCGGGATGGCGTCCTAATGACGTCCGCGGAAGTCTATGGCCAGCCGGACCTCTTGGTCGACGAGAGGCGGGCGGAGCTCTTCCTCGAGGCGATGGTCGACATCAAGAAGCAACTCACCCGGAACCTCCGCTAGCGCGTGTCCTAGCGTTACGGTCGACCATCCATACTCCCGGCATCGTTGGTTACGGAAGCCTCAAGGTCGGGCGGAGGCTCTGGAGAGATCCTGGCGGATTCGCAGGTATTCTTCCCGGTTCAATTCCCCGCGGGCATAGCGCTGGTCGAGCACGTCCAGCGGCCCCAAGGCAGGAGGCCCATAGATCGGGTACGCGGCCAGAGCTGCTGGCTCCCGCAGACCGACGAAAGCCACGAAAAGGATCACGATCAGGATCACGAAGGGGACGCCCATCATCAGGAGAGCCCACCCCCATCCGCCACCGCCCATCATCCCGTAGTATCCGCTCGACGGCATGCTCAGAGCTGCCAAGATTGCCAGGAGACCGATCCCAAGAACGACCGCGAGTACGACCCAGAGCCAGCGCTCCGAGGTTCTCGTTTCCATCAGCTCACCGGCACAGGATGGCGCGGAGCCCCTTTTCAAAGTGCTGTAATTGCTTAATCATCCCGCCTTCCGGTCCCTATCAACGACTCTCCATTGCGTCCACTCGGTGCTAGTGCCGATCGACTGGGAGGAAAATACATGTATATTCCTTTGCGAGACCGCAGGACGCTCCAAATGGCCGGCTCATTCGGTGGGGTTTCAGTCCCCTCGACTTATCCAGACCATGGGATGTTCCTATCCGGCCAACCAGCCTCCGTCGACATGGAAGGTTGCGCCGGTGCAGTAGTCTGCCTCGTCGGAGGCAAGGAAGACGGTGAGCGCTGCCACATCCTCGGGCCGGCCGATGCGGCCTTTGGGGATGCGTGCCAGGAGGGCCGCTTGGGCGCGTGCGTCGGCAGTTAAGTCCTTCGTCATGTCCGTGCCGATGATTCCGGGCGCGATCGCATTCACGCTGATGCGATGCGGGCCCAACTCCAGGGCCATGACCTCCGTCATCGCGTTGACGCCGCCTTTCGAGGCGCAGTAGTGCGCAATGTTCGGATAGCCGATCCCGACTTGTCCGGAGGCGATTGACGCAAGGTTGAGGATCCTTCCTCCCTTTCCACGGCGCGCCATTCCGCGAGCCACGGCCTGCGCGACGAGGAACTGGCCCTTCAGATTGATGTCGATCACCCGATCCCAGTTCGCCTCAGACATCGTTAAGAAGGGTTCGAAGAGCAGGATGCCCGCGTTGTTTACGAGGATGTCGATTCCCCCCCCAATTCCAGTTCGACGCGAGCGACCATGGCGTCTACGTCATCTTTCCTACTCACGTCACCTCGTACGGCGATCGATCGCTGACCCAGCTTGCGGATCATCATGACGACCGCCTCCGCCTTATCAGGTTCGCTGACGAGTTCACCGCGACATCGGCGCCCCCCTCGGCAAGGGCCCAGGCGATTGCCTTCCCGATGCCGCGGCCTGCACCCGTGACGAGGGCAACCTTTTCTCGGAGATCGAACATGGTTTCATCCTGAGGAATGCGAAGGCCTCCGCCCTCAAGGGCCTTGCCACCGTGGCTGAATATACAGGTACGTTCGTCGCCTGAGAAAGGCTGAGATACGCGGCGACCGAAGGTCTAATTATCCAAGGGATGGTCATGGTTGCAACAGAGTATCCGCTCGGGGGGACCGAAATGGAGAGCAGGAAAATCCAGAAGGTAGGCGCATCGACACTCACAATTTCGCTTCCAAAAACCTGGGTGACCCAACGGAAGCTGAAACGAGGCGATCCGGTGTTCCTCGTTGAGGAGGGCGAGGCGCTCAAGATCCTGCCGAGCCAAGAGGCGGCGGCCCGGAAGCGGTCGATGACGGAATTCGTCGTGGACGCGGACCTTTGCGACGAACCGGGGATGCTCGAACGGGTCATCGTCGGCAACTACGTGCTCGGACGGGAGAAAATCACCGTCCGCTCGGCACAGCGGCTGCGGAGCGAGCACCTCGACGAAATTCGGAGGGCAATGCGCCGGTTGATGGGGATCGGCATCCTCGATGAAGCGCCTTCGCGGGTGGTTCTCCACTGCTCGATTGATCCGACGAATTATCCCGTCGATGCTCTGATCAAGAGACTCTACAACCTCGGCGCCACAATGCTCTCGGAATCTCTCCAAGCCCTTGAGACCGCCGATGCGTCTCTCGCCGAAGATGCGATGAAGCGGGAGGACGACGCGGACATGATGTACTGGCTGATCCTCCGCCTGCTGCTATCGGCCCAGGTCGACGACACGCTCGTAGAGCGCCTGGGACTCCGGACTCGCCTGGAGATCGCAGGATACCGCGCGATCGCTCGCGACCTGGAGATCGCCGCGGACCACGCGCACGAAATCGCGACGCACGTGCGTGGGGTTCTGCGGGACGAGGTCGACATTCCGGATTCGATTGTTGGCGCGTTCGCGACCCTTGCAGATCTCATCGCGCACACGTTCGCCCTCGCGCTCGGCGCACTCTTGTCCCGCGATCTCAAGCAGGCCAATGCCGCGTTGAGCCTCTCGAATGACCTCGAGAAACGGGAGCAGGAGGTCGTCAAAAGCCTCCTCCGAGAATCCCGGGGGCAGCGGTCGAAGGAGCCGTCGTTCCTCCTCCCAGTCAGCGGAATCCTCCGAGGCATGGCGCAGATCGGGAGCTACGGGCGATCCATCGCGCTCATCGCATACAATCGGTATCTCGAGAAGCCTTCGAACCTGTGCCGTCCCGCATCGACCAAAGATTAGTGGCCGCGTTCGCGCCCAGGACGCTCGAAGTAAATACGAAATCATTATGCAATAGCCGATTCTTGAGGCCTCCATGGAGCCGAATCGGAGCCGTTGGGCGGGTCGCTTCATCGGGGCGGCCATCATCCAAGGTGCCATCGCGTTCGCCATCTTGGGCGTCTTGATCGGAATCAGCGCGCTGCAAATGAATCCGAGTCCCGGACGAATCGTCGCGGGAGGGGACACCTGCTCCGTCACGATCACCAACCAGACGGCAGGGACGGGCACGGCGACGTGCTCGAGCGCGGGGATGTGGTTCGTGGTCGGGATGATCGGCTACGGTCTCGTCGGCGTGTTGGGGGTCGCGATGAGCGCGCTGTTCTATCAGCACCTCGAGGTCACCGTTGGCGCGGTATACACCGGGTGGCGGAACTTCGTGGCCTGGCTTCACCTGATCCTCGGTGGCGTTGGCGCGAGCGCGGGGACTCTCCTCATGGCCTACGGGGGGTACATGGGAGGCGCGGCGTTGCTGCCCGTTTCCTCGGGGGGCCTCGGCAAGAACGCCTTCTACGTCCATACGAACATCCTGAACCCGCTCGCGCCGTACATCACCGCCCTCCTCGGCATCGCCCTCTTCGGGTTCTTCCTGGGAGGAGTCGGGTACGTCACCGTGTGGTGGTCCGCCCGGAAGAAGACAGCATCGGCCTGAGCTAGGACGAACACGGCGTCGAGGAGGCCGACGCGGGGCTTCCCGCGCCGGTTGTCTTCGTCGGCTGGATCAGGCGTCCATGTACCGGTAGAACTCGTACGGCGAAGGCCGGAGCGAGGTCTGCAGGTGCTCGTCGAGTTTCAGCTCCTCGTACTTCTCGAGGAGGTCCTGCGGGAAGACGGTCTTCAGGAACATGTAGTCCGTCTGCAGGTGCTCGATCGACTCCTTCAGGGAGCCGGGGAGCTCGCGGACGCCGTATTCTTTGCGCTTGCTCGCGCTCAGGTGGTACAGGTCCTGGTCCACCGGGTCGCCCGGGTCGAGCTTCCGCTTGACGCCGTCCAGGCCGGCGCACAGCATCGCGGCGAACGACAGATAGGGGTTGCACGCCGGATCCGGCGTGCGGTATTCGATCCGCTTCGCGGCCTCGATCCCCTGGTAGTACATCGGGATCCGGATGTTCGCGCTCCGGTTCCGCTTCGACCAGGCGATGAACACGGGCGCCTCGTAGCCCGGCACGAGCCGGCGGTAGGAGTTCGTCGTCGGGTTCGTGAACGCGCACAGGCTGCGGGCGTGGTCCATCAACCCGCCAATGTAGTACCGGCAGGTCTGGCTGATCTCCGCATACTCGTCCTTCGGATCGAACATCATGTTCTTGCCTTTCGTCCAGAGGCTCTGGTGGACGTGCATCCCGCTCGCGTTGTCGCCGAAGATCGGCTTCGGCATGAACGTGGCCAACATCCCCATCTTGTGGGCGACCATCTTCATGACGTACCGATACGTGACGACGTTGTCCGCCATCGGGACGAGTTCGTCGTACCGCATATCGATCTCGCACTGCCCCGCGGTCGCGACCTCGTGGTGATGCGCATCGAGGGTGAGGCCGAACGAGTCGATCAGGACGCGGCACGCCTCGTTCCGGAAGTCTTGGAGCGTGTCGACGGGCGGCGCGGGGTAGTAACCTTCCTTGAATCGGATCGGGAAGTTCTTGCCGCCGGTATCGCTCCACGGGGCTTCGCGAGACACGATCTCGTACCCGGCCCCCGACCACGGGTTCCGGACGGCGTCCGGGGTTGGCAGCATCCGAATTCCGTCGAACACGAAGAACTCGATCTCCGGCCCCCAGTACGTCGTGTCGTACCCTTGGTCCGCGGCGAACTGAGCGGCCCGCTGCGCCATGTAGCGCGAGTCGCGCGTGAAGCGCTCGTGGGAACCGCCCTCGTACACATCGACGAGGAAACGGGCCGTCTTGTGCGGCCCTTCGTACCATGGCAAGACCGCAAACGTCGATGGGTCGGGGTTCATCACCATGTCGGACTCGTGAATCTCCTTGAACCCTTTGATCGAGGAGCCATCCAGCTTGCCGACGCCCCGCTTGAACTCCTCTGCCCCCAATGAAGTGGACGGGATCGTGATGTGCTGGAGCGCACCGAGCACGTCCACGAACTGAAGGTCGACCCACCGGATGCGGTCGGTCTCGATCTGTTTCAACACCGATGCCACGGTCATCCTCTTCGACTTCGCCGGAGTGCTCGAAGAAATCGCCATGCCCTTCCCACCTGGACGGCCCAATGTCCGTCGGTTCGGGGAGAAATATGGACATATATAAACTGTTGTCCTCGGAAATCGTACATATGACCGGAACCCTCATATTCTCTGAGACATTGTTTGGAATGCCCCGCGGGCGTGGCGTCGAGTTCGAGCATTCGACCGACGGCCGCACGGAGGAACGACCATGGCATCCTCGGACGGACTCGACGATCTCGACGTTCGGATCGTGCGCCTCCTGAACGCCGACGCCCGGAAGTCGTTCCGGGACATCTCGAAGGAAGTCGATGCGAGCATCAGCACGGTCTCGAACCGGATTCGGAGGCTCGAGGAGGGCGGCGTCATCTCCGGCTACGTGCCGCTCCTCAACGAATCGAAGCTCGGCTTCGACGTCCTCGCGGTCGTCGGGGTGAAGATCCACAAGGGCAGACTCCTCGAGGTCCAGCGCCGCATCGCGAAGGACGAGCGCGTCACCCACGTCTACGACGTCACGGGCGAGTGGGACTCGATCGTCGTGGTGCGGCTGCGGACGACGCGCGAGCTCGACGCCTTCATCAAGCGCCTCGGCTCGATGGAATACGTCGAGAATACGTATACGCAGGTCGTGCTGAACGTCGTCAAGGAGGAGCGCCGCGTTCTCCTGTGAATTCCCGCGGGGTGCCTACACAACGTTTATGGGCGTAGGTCCGGATATCGCGGGGGGGAGAGTGGAGGGCGATGGCGGACCTCCTGAACTTCAATCCGAACCGGGAACTCGACTTCAGCCCGGGCCGCTCCCTCGAGTTCGATTCCCGACGTCCGCTCGAGTTCGACCCGCGTCGGGAGAGGGAATTCAACGCGAACCGCGATCTCGGTTTCGGCCGCCGCGGCGTCGTGTTCCGAGGGTTCGTATGCCCGATCTGCGGCGCCCTCGTGACGGAGGACGCGAAGCGATGCAACGAGTGCGGCGCGGTGTTCGATGACGGCTCGAGGGCGAGCGGGCCCCCGGCGCCGACGACCCCCGGCAAGGCCGCCCCGCCGAACGCGCCGAAAGCCCCGGCTGCTCCCGCGCGATCGCCCGCGACGACGACCTCCTGCGCGTATTGCGGTGCGAAGCTCAAGCGCACGGACACCTTCTGCTGGAACTGCGGGGCCCGAACACGCGGGGCCTCCGAAGTCGTGAAGCTGCCGACCCAGAAGGTCGAGTCCGTGACCCGCGACTGGCGTCAGGGGAGGTGAGACTATGGCCCTCCTCGGTCTGAGTCCGTACACATGGGTGATGATCGCGTTCCTCATGCTGCTCATCCTCGTCCTCGTGCTGGGGGACATTGGCGGCATCGATTTCGATCATGACATCAGCCTCGAAGTCGACACGGGCCTCAGCCCGCTCAGCCTACCAATCGTGGCGTCGTTCGGCACGGCGTTCGGCGGCTTCGGGACGATCCTCGAGACGCTGGGCTTCGGCCCGATCGCCACGCCGGTCCTCGCCGCGGTTTTCGCGATCCTCGTGGCGGGCGGGATGTACGTGGTCATGCTGAACCTCTTCGTGAAGAGCCAGGCGGAGACGCGGGTCGATCTCGCGACCCTGGTCGGATACAAAGGGCAGGTCATGATCCCGATCAAGCCGGGTCAGCCCGGGCAGATCGTCGTCGTGACGGAGGCGCGGGGGCGTACCTTGCTCCAAGCGATCTCCGACGACCCGATCGGCACGGACGAGCACGTCGTCGTCGAGTCAATCGTAGGCAATTCGGTCAAGGTGCACAAGGTGTAGGAGGGAGCGACATGGCGGACGGGGACATCATTGCAATCGTCGTACTGGCGATCGTGGGCGTCGTGTTTGGGACCGCGCTGTCGTATGCGAGCCGCTACAAGAAAGTCCCGCCGAATATGGCCATGGTGATCTACGGCCGCAAGCAGAAGGGCACCGGCGGGCGCGGATACCAGGTCAAGTCCGGCGGCGCGAAGTTCATCGTCCCGATCTTCGAGTCGGTGGAGTGGTTGAAGCTCGACGTGCGGACCCTGGACCTCGTCGTCACGGACATCGTCACGGACGTGAAGCGCTCGGGGGCGAAGATCAACATCAAGGCGGTCGCCCAGGTCAAGATCTCCTCGGACGAAGCGACCCTGAACACAGCGGCGGAAAACCTCCTCGGGAAGACGGAGCAGCAGGTCGACGAGATCGCCCTCAAGACGCTCGAGGGGCACGTGCGTGGCGTGTGCGCCACGCTGACCGTCGAAGAAGTCAACTCGGACCGCGACGCGATCGCCTCAAAGATCCTCGGCATGGCGGGCAACGACCTGCGGAACATGGGGATCGAGATCCGATCTTTCGTGATCAAGGAAATCGAAGACGCGATGGGCTACCTCGACGCCCTCGGCGTCAAGCGAACAGAGGAAGTCAAGCGGGACGCGAGGATGGGGAAGGCGAACGCGAACCGCGAGGCGACGATCGCGGAGGCCCAGGCGGCGCAAGAGGCCGAGAAGGCCAACGCAAACGCGGAGGCGAACGTCGCCCAGTTCCACCGAGACCGGGACATCATCAAGCAGCAGTCCGAGGCGACCGTGGAGTTCGAGAGGGCGAACAAGGAAATTGCCTTCCAGCTCCAGACGGCGAAGCGCCAACAGGAACTCATCGTCGAGCAACGGAAGATCGACATCCGCGCGAAAGAACAGGAAGTCCTCGTCCAGGAGCAAGAGGTCCGGCGGCGCGAACAGGAGCAAAACGCCGCGCAGGTCGTCCCAGCCAAGATGCAGGCGGACGCCATGGCGGCCCTGGCCGACGGCGAGAAGCGCAAGATGGTCCTGACGGCCGAAGGCGAGAAGGAGCGTGCGATCCTTGTCTCGGAAGGCGAGCGCGAGCGTCTCTCGCGGACGGCTGCCGGCGAGGCGGAGCGAATCCGACAGGAAGGGACGGCGGAGGCCGACATCATCCGCCTCAAGGGCGAGGCGCAGGCGTACGCCATTAAGGCGACCGGCCTCGCCGAGGCCGAGGCGATGAAGGCGAAGGCCGAGTCCTGGGAGCGGTACGGCCGCGCGGCGGTCACGCAGCTCATCGTCGAGAAGCTCCCGGAAATCGTCGCCAACGCGGCGAAGTCGCTCGAGACGACGCAGAAGCTCATCATCATGGGTGAGCGGGGGCCATCTCAGCTCGTCGGGAGCGTGGTGGACATCGCCGCCACGGCCCCCGCGCTCGTGAAGGCGCTGACCGGGATGGACCTCTCGGAACTCGCGGGCAAGCTGAAGGACATCTCGAAGTGAGCCCGTGGCCCAGAACTATTGCGGGGCGTGCGGGGCGCCGCTCCAACCCGGAGCCGCGTTCTGTGTGCACTGCGGGGCGCTGATCCCGAGGTCCACGCCCGTCGACACGGGAGCGCCCGCGGCTGCCCCGTCGCCGGCTCCCGCACCGACGTGGCCTCCGTCGACTCCGCCTTTCGCTCCGCAGACGCAGGCGCCGCCGACGGGACCTGGATACTGGCCTGTACCGCCGTATGCGGCTCTACCGACGAAGAAGAAGTCACCCTTGCTCGTGGTCGCGGTCGTGATCATCGCTCTCGTCGTCGTAGTCGGCCTCGCCGCGGCCGTCTACGTGCTCACGTCCGCGAAGGCGCACTTCGTGAGCATCACCAAGATGGGTCTCGATGGGAACGGCAACATGACCTTTGACGTGCAGTTCGCAATTGAGGGCGCGTCGATCGGTGTCGACAAGCTTCACCTGCACCTGCGCGCGTTCGAGAATGGGGTCCAGTACGGATACGGCATCTATTTCTGGAACCAAGATGCCCTCTCGGTGGGAACGCACACGTGGGGCGTCCACATCGCGGTTAATCCGAACAACCTGTCGGCGTTCACCTACCGTTTCACGCTCGAAGTCAACGGGAGCGTGATGGAACAGACCACGGTGACGTGACCATGGATGAGGCCGCGGTCGAATGGTCCGTCGGGATGGATCCGGAGCTCGCAATCGACGCGTGGTCCACCGCCGCGCTCCTTGCGGCCGTGATCGAAGCCCTGCTCGAAGAGCCGGAGAAACTCGAGCTCGCGCTTCGGGTCCTGGGCGCCCGTCCGACCGCGTAGCGGCCGAACGGACCACGGCGGCGTGGCCTAGAGGTTCATCACGACGACGTCCTTCACGGCCTTCATGCCCTGGAACGGCAGGATGAGCCGCCCCTCCGGATCCTTCTTGAGCCCCTTCGTCGGCACGTTCTCCGCCGGGAGCACGAGGACGTCGGACAACTTTCCGCTCTTCGTGTTCACGATGAAGTTCTCGATCGTCCCCAGGATCTGGCCGTCGTTCGTCATGACGGTCTTGCCCCGGAGCTCCGTGGCAAACTTCTTCATCCCATCACCCGCATCGGGCGAGGGCCCCGTTGCGGCACCGCCGCGGCGGGATCCCATCCCTGTCCGACAGACATCCGACGCACGATATATGAACATTCCGCCGCGATGCGCGATTAGCGCGCCGGGGGCGTCCAGTCCTCCGGCGGCGGAGGAGGCGTCATCGACCGGATGCTCTTCAGATAGGGAAGGCTGGCACCGAAGATTCCGAGGACGACAGAGATGAGCACGAACCACCATCCTAGGCCCGCTCCCCACGACCACTGCGTCGAGCCGGTGTTCGTGTTCCCCCAGAACCCGCCCACCGTGAACGTACCCAGGTCGGTCGTGGCGGCTCCCGGAATTGCGACGATCGGATAGAAGATGGCGAGGAGCCCGACCCCGACGGCGAGGAGGGCAGTCACGAGGAGGCCCAGCGTCGACATCGTCCGCCCGATCTTGAGCGAGAACATCGCGAAGACGACGGCCGCCAGGAGGAGGAACGCGACATCGAGGGCGTAGGAGAGGCCTAGGACCCCTCCGATCGCAGGGAAAGGGCTGGAGCCGTACGGGACGATCGTCGTTTGCGTCCATATTCCGTTCCGGAACCGGTCCGTCGCCATCGTCGTCCACGAGAAGCTGCTGACGTCCTGCGTGTTGCCCGTGAAGGCGCCCATGGACCAAACGGGCAGCGCGAGGGCGGGGAGGGCGAGGAGGATGGAGAGGCCGAGGGCGAGCCGGGCGGGACCGAGCCGTACGGCGCGTTGGACCCAGGCCCGCAGCACATCGCGCGGATGCATCGAAAACCTGCAAGCAAGGGGGTGGATAAATAAGGTCCGACGTGAGTTCGCGGGACGTCAGCGGTACAGGACGCTCTCCTCGCGCTTCCGCTCGACGCCCTTCTTGAAGCGCTTGTCGAATTCCTCGTAGAACTTGATCGTGTCCGCATCAATGCTCGGGCGGACGACCTTCCCCGCTTCCTGGAAGTGCGCCGTCGACACGCGGCTCGCCTGCTTGCTCTCCCGGAGCGCGATCATCGCGGCCTCGCGGCACAACCCTTCGATGTCCGCGCCGGAGTAGCCGTCGAGGTCGACCGCGAGCTCTTCGAGGTCGACGCCGTCGAGGGGCATCGTCCTCGTGTGCACCTTGAGGATCGCGAGGCGCGCCTCCCTGTTCGGGGTCGGCACGAGCACGATGCGGTCGAACCGGCCCGTGCGGAGCATCGCCGGATCGAGCCGGTCCGGACGGTTCGTCGCGCCGATCACGACGACACCCTCGAGGGACTCGAGGCCGTCCATCGACGTCAGGAGCTGGTTCACGACCCGCTCGCTCACGCCGCTATCCGAGTCGAATCCACGGACATGGGCGATCGCGTCGAGCTCGTCGAGGAAGATGATACAGGGGGCGACCTGCTTCGCCTTCTTGAAGATCATGCGGACGGCCTTCTCCGATTCGCCGACCCATTTCGACATGACCTCCGGCCCCTTGATCGAGATGAAGTTCGCCTCGGACTCCGTGGCGACGGCTTTGGCGAGCAGCGTCTTGCCGCTCCCGGGCGGGCCGTAGAGCAAGATCCCGCGCGGCGGCCGAATGCCCATCCGCTTGAACGCCTCCGGATCCTTGAGGGGCATCTCGACGGCCTCGCGCAGCTTCGTCTTCACGTCCTCGAGCCCTCCGACGTCGGACCAATTGATGCGCGGCACCTCGACGAGGACCTCCCGCATCGCGCTCGGCTCGACCTCCTTCAGCGCGAGCTTGAAGTCTTCGCTCGTCACGCGCATCTTCTCCAGCGTCTCCGCGGGGATTGGCTTGTCGAGGTCGATGTCCGGGAGGTACCGCCGCAACGTCTTCATCGCCGCTTCTCGGGCGAGAGCGGCGAGGTCCGCCCCCACGAAGCCGTGGCACACGTCGGCGAGTTCGGAAAGAAGCCGGTCCCGATCGTCTTCGGCGCCTTCGATCGGCATGCCTCGCGTGTGGATCTGCAAGACCTCCTTCCGACCCATCCGGTCCGGAACGCCGATCTCGATCTCGCGATCGAAGCGGCCCGGCCGACGCAACGCGGGATCGATCGCCTCGTCGCGGTTCGTCGCGCCGATGACGATGACCTGACCTCGGCCCGAAAGGCCGTCCATGAGGGTGAGGAGCTGCGCGACGACCCGACGCTCGACCTCACCGGTAACCTCTTCCCGCTTCGGGGCGATGGAGTCGAGCTCGTCGATGAACAGGACGCTCGGCGCATTCTTCTGCGCCTCCTCGAACTTCTCCCGGAGGCGCTCTTCGCTCTGGCCGTAATACTTGGACATGATCTCCGGGCCCTGGATGGAGTAGAAGTTCGCTCCCGCCTCGTTCGCGACGGCCTTGGCGATGAGCGTCTTGCCGGTCCCCGGCGGACCGTACAGGAGGACCCCTTTCGGGGGATCGATGCCGAGGCGCTCGAACAGCTCCGCGTGCTTCAGCGGAAGCTCGATCATCTCGCGGACCTTCATGAGCTCTTCCTTCAGGCCGCCGATGTCCTCGTAGGTGACGGTCGGCGTGAGGACTTCGCCCTCGCGGACGGGTTCCTCTTTCATCTCGATGATCGTGTCGTCCTGGATCTGGACGATGCCCTTGGGCGCCGTGCTGATGACCATGAACGGGAGGGCGCCGCCCATGAGCGCGATGCCGGGGACGATGACCACGTCGCCTTTGTTCAGCGGGCGCTTCAGGAGCCCTCGCTTCACGAAGTTCTCGATCCCTTGGCCGAAGGAAATCTTGTGGCCCTCGCTGATGATCGGGGCGATCGTGATGCGTTCCGCGGGCAGGACTTCCGCCTTGCGGACCTCGACCTTGTCCCCGAGGCTGACGCCGACGTTCCGACGCACGAGGCCGTCGATCCGAATGATGCTCTTGCCTTCGTCTTCCTGCATCACGCGGAAGAGCTTCGCCGCCGTCGACTTCTTCCCGATAATCTGGATAATCTCGCCGACGTCGACTCCCAGGGCGACCCGGGTCTTCGTGTCGACCCGCGCCCTCCCCAGACCGACGTCGGATTGGGGCGCCTCGGCGACCTTGAGCACGATGCGCTCCGACACACGGCTTTCAACTCCTCGGGCCTATTTCTATGTTGTTGTCCCATAATCGCCTTGTCGGACACGCGCGCGAATATGGCGGGGAATCACGAGATGGTGCGCCGCTCCTTGACCTCGCTGGACTGGTGCACGACGAGGTCCCTTGCCTCGACCAGGTCGATGTGGCAGTGCGGTCCGATCTGGACCTCTTCGCCGTACACCGACGATGCCGTGGTCGCCTCGAGCGAGACCTCCTCACCTTCGATTCGGTCCGCGATGAGCTCCCCCCGAACGCGAAAGAAGGCTCCCGTGGCTTTCACTCGAATCTGCTCGCCGTGGATCTTCGGGATGCGGGAGGTCCCGCCCAACTCGATGTCGATGTCCTCGGCCTCCAAACCACTATCGATGCGGACGGACCCCGAGGAGTGGAAGTCCTCTGCGTGGACCTTGCCTTTGACCTGCAGGGAGCCGCTGGATGAAATCTCGTCCACCTCGATGTCGCCCTCCACCTGCAAAGATCCGCTCGACTCGACCTCGTCCGCTCGCAACGTGCCCGAGATTCGAGTCGAACCGGCGCAGCGGAACTCGTCAACCGTCACGTCGCCCTCGCAGCTGCACGATCCGGCAATGCGGGCGACGTCGGCCACGAGGGGGCCCTGGACTCTCGCGTTGCCGGCGGATCGGAACTCGACGGTCTTCACCGGATTTCCGCTCACCACGCCAGAGCCGACGATCTTAATCGCCTCGTCGCTGAGGACCGTTCCGATGCCGGAAAAGTCCACGGCGCGCATCGCATCACTCACCGCGCGGGCCGCGTCCGCGGCAACTCGGGTGGCATCCGCGGCGGCGCTCGTGGCTTGCTCCGTCGCCTCCGCAACCGCCGCACCGATCGTAGCCTCGAGCGGCTCGACCGAAGGCTCGCGCGGCTCGGGTTCCTCCGTCCCTTCCGGCTCCGCGTCATAGCGGGCCTTGATTTCGAGGTACGTCGTCTCCGAAATCTCGCCGCGGGCGAGGCGCTCCTCGAGCTTCCGAAGGATGTCCTTGCGCCTCATCGGTTCCACCGGGGAGCGTTCGCCGCCGCGAAATACATTTCCTTCCGCACGAGGACCCCGAGAGGCGTCTCCGGGATCGGGTACGGAGGCGTTCCCCGGTCTCGATCGGCTCTCATCGCGGCGTCCGCACGGAAACGAAACAGGAACTCAGCCAATCCCGCGTTCTCTATCCCGAACATAGAGTGTCGATGGGGGCGGAGTTATTTATACAAACGTCGCGGATAAAAATGACAACGTCCGCCGGGTTGCTGACATCATCTCCTCGCAGGGAGATGTCGACCAAGATGCGGTGGAAGAACGTTGAAGTACGCTGAAGCGACTCGGCCGTGGAGATGGCGGAGCCCTTGGAGCTCATCCGGATTGCGGCCTCGGAGACGCGCCGCCAAATCCTCCGATTGCTCCAGCAGGGCTTCGATCATCCCGAGGACCTCGCGAAGAAATTGAAAATCCGGCGGACCTCGGTCGACAAGCAACTCGCTGAACTGTTCTCCTGGGGACTCGTCGACCGAGCCGCGGTGTTTCCGCCGAACGGGCGCCCGCGAATCGTGTATCAGGTGACGCAGCGAGGGCGAGACCTCCTCGACTTGCTCGAGCGCGTCGTGAAGGAGTACACGACCGGCTTCCGCACGGACTTCGATCGGGAACTCGAGGCGCTCGAATCGAAACTCGCCGCCGGCGAAATCGCGGAAGAGATGTACTTCAAGCGGAGGAAGGAACTCGAGGCTCGGTACAGCCTAGCGCTTTGAGCCGCGTTCCTTGCGCCGCGCGCGCTCGATCGCCTCGTCAAGGGAAAGTTCGCCTCGGGCGACGGCTCCGGCAAGCTCCGAAGAGATCGTCACGACGCCTCCGCTCCCGAGGCGGGAGCGCCGCTGAATCTCGCGGACCTCCCCCGGCGTCGGGCGGATCTCGAACGGGGGGACGGCCCGCCGACCCGGCGTGCGAGCGATCTCGATCGCCGCATCGACGTCCGGCTGGGGGCTCCGATGGGTCGTCCCCGCCTCGTCGACGATCTCCACGCGCAAGCGGTCCCGCGAGAGCGCGTTCAGAATGCGATTCCGATTTGTGGGGTCGCCGTGACCGACGCGCACCTTCACCTCCTCCGCAGGGAACGTCCGGACGGCCTGATGGACGTGGAATGCGACGGCCTCCGGACTCGCGGCGATCCGCGTGTCGATCACGTCCCCATCCCCGACGATCGCGACCCCGGGCTCGCGGCCCGGGTCCACGCCGATCCAGAGCTCCCGCCAGGCCGCCTTGCCCTTGAGCAGTTGGAGCGCCTTCGCGATCGACGCATCGATGTCGTCGACCCGGACGACGTACGGGAAGCGGATCTTCGCCGCTTCGGCGGAGGACGTGAGGATCGCCCCGACCGACTCCGGGATTCGGCGGGCGAACGAAAGGCTGGCGAACGGGAGGTCACGCGCCTTGAGCGCCGCGACGAGGTCGTGGTAAAGCCGGAAGTCTTCCGTCAGGATGCCGAGGACCTTGCGCAAGGCACCCGGACGAACCGAACGCCGTCGGATAATCCTTGCGCGAATCGGCCGTTTTCATAAATGATTCACAAGCGTGATTATTACGTCGGAACCGATTCATATCCATCTCCCGAATCGTGTCGGGAGGAGATTCATATTCTGCAGGAACAGGTGGCTCCGGAACTCGACGCGAAGGGCTTG
This sequence comes from Thermoplasmata archaeon, assembly GCA_036395115.1. Lineage (NCBI taxonomy): Archaea > Methanobacteriati > Thermoplasmatota > Thermoplasmata > Thermoplasmata archaeon. The sequence goes on from DASWDU010000037.1 coordinate 103,258, forward strand.
CTTCTCCGAGATGCGCTGGCAATCGTGACCGTCGTGGGCGCCCTCGTCGCGTTCTACGGGATGATCAAGCTCGTGTCGTACTTGGCGGGAATTCCCTCTCCCTAAGGCTTCCGGAACCGATCGAAGACGCCCCGGGGGCCGTCATTCTCGGCTCGGAGCCCGCCCAGCTGCTCCAACAACCGACGCTCCTCGGCGGTCAACCGGGTCGGCGTGACGACGATCACGCGCACGAGCTCATCGCCCCGGCCGCGCCCCTGGAACGCCGGGAGCCCCTTCCCCCGCAACCGGAGCAAGGTGTGGCTCTGGATCCCCCCGGGGACCTGCAGGCGACTCCGCCCGTCAAGCGTCGGGACCTCGACCTCCGTGCCGAGCGCGGCTTGGGTGATGGAGATCGGCAGGTCGATGAGCACGTCATCCCCGTCCCGGACGAACCGTTCGTGCGGGGCGACGCGGATGCCGACGTACAGGTCCCCCGGCGGCGCGCCCGCCTCGCCGGCGAGGCCGCGTCCCGGCACGCGGAGGCGGACCCCGTCCGGCACCCCGGGCGGGATGTCGACCGCGATCGTCCGGTCTTCCTCGACGCGGCCGGCGCCGTGGCACCGGTCGCACGGGGCCTCCGGCCATTGCCCTCGACCATTGCATTTCGGGCACGTCGTGATCGTGATGAACTGGCTGTGGCCGCGCCGCTGGGCGCTGCTCACCTGCCCACGACCCGCGCAGGTCGGGCACGTGACAAGCCGCTCGCCTTCCGCGCCGGTCCCCCGGCACGCCGGGCAGGTCATCGGATACCGGACCGTGATCTCCTTGCGGCCGCCGCGGGCGACGTCCTCGAGGGTCAGCTCGACCTCGACCTGGGTGTCGAGGCCCGCCGCGGGCCCGCGCCGGCGGCCGACGACGCCCCCGCCGAAGAACTGCTCGAAGAGAGAGCCGCCCAGCCCGCCCGACCGGCCGAAGAACGACTCGAAGAAGTCCCGGCCGAAGATGTCTTCGATGTCCGACGCGTGCGTGAAGCGGGACCAGTCGAAGCCTTGGCCGCCCCACACTTGCTGCTTCAGGCCCTCGGCGCCGAACTGGTCGTAGATCCGCCGCTTGTCATCGTCGATGAGCGCCTCGTACGCCTCGGAGACCTGCTTGAACTTCTCTTCCGCCGCCTTCGGGTCGTCCTTGTTCAGGTCCGGGTGGTACTTCTTCGCGAGCCGGCGGTACGCGCGCTTGATGTCGTCCTTCGACGCCCCTCGCGGGACGCCGAGGACCTCGTAGTAGTCAAGGTCGGTCATCCGGCGCCCATCCCGCCCCAGAGCCTCCGCTCACCTCTTGTCGACGTCCTCGAAGTCCGCGTCCACGACCCCCGAGTCGGACGGCTCGCTGGCATCGCCGGCGCCCGGCGGGGGCGCAGCGGCGGGGCCGCCCTTCCCGTACATCTCGACGCCGATCTTCTGAGCCTCGGCGTTCAGTGCGTCGACGGAGGCACGGAGCTTCGAGATGTCGTCCGTCTGAAGGACCTTCTTGAGGGCCTCGAGCTTCTGCTCGACGGACGTCCGGGTGGCCTCGGAGATCGCGGATCCGTGTTCCTTGAGGAGCTTCTCCGTGGCATAGACGAGCTGGTCGGCGTGGTTGCGCAGCTCGACGAGATCCCGCCGCCGGCGGTCTTCCTCCGCGTGGCTCTCCGCGTCGCGCATCGCCTGGTCGATCTTTCCCTGGTCCATCCGCTGCGGCGCCATGATCGTGAGTTTCTCGGTCTTCCCGGTGGCGAGGTCTTTCGCGCTGACGTTCAGGATGCCGTTCGCGTCGATGTCAAAGGTCACCTCGATTTTCGGCACGCCGCGCGGGGCCGGTGGCATGCCCGTCAAGTAGAAACGGCCGAGGCTGACGTTGTCGGAGGTCATCGCCCGCTCGCCTTGCAGGACGTGGACCTCGACGCTCGACTGGCTGTCCGCCGCCGTGGTGAAAATCTCGCTCTTCCGCGTCGGGATCGTCGAGTTCCGTTCGATCAGTTTCGTGAAGACACCGCCGAGGGTCTCGACGCCGAGGCTGAGCGGCGTCACGTCGAGCAGGAGGATGTCCTTGACCTCGCCGCTCAGGACGGCGCCCTGGATCGCCGCGCCGAGCGCGACGCACTGCATCGGGTCGACGCCCCGTTCCGCGGGACGCCCGAGGATCTTCTCGAATCGTTCCCTTACGACGGGCATTCGGGTCGGGCCGCCCACGAGGATGACATGGCCCACGTTAGAGAATTGCCAACCGCCGTCCTTGAACGCCTGGCGGATCGGCCCATCGAGGCGCTCGAGGACCGGCTCGACGAGCTGCTCAAGCTTCGCTCGCGTGAGCTTCTTCTCGAGGTGCAACGGCTGGCCCTCCTTCTGAGCGATGAACGGGAGGTTGATCGTCGTCTCCGCGGTCGAGGACAGCTCGATCTTCGCCTTCTCCGCGGCGTCCCGGAGCCGCTGCATCGCCTGGCGGTCCCCCGACAGGTCGACGACGTGGTCCCGACGGAACTCCGTGACGAGCCACTGGATCAGGGCGTTGTCCATGTCCATGCCGCCCAGCTGTGTGTCGCCGGACGTGGACACGACCTCGAAGACGCCGTCGCCCATCTCCATCAGGGTGACGTCGAACGTGCCGCCGCCGAGGTCCAGGACGCAGATCTTGCCCTCGCCCTTCTTGTCCAGGCCGTACGCGAGGGCGGCGGCCGTCGGCTCGTTCACGAGCCGCAGCACCTCGAGACCCGCGATCTTGCCCGCATCCTTCGTCGCCTGACGCTGGTTGTCGTTGAAGTACGCCGGCACGGTGATGACGGCCTGCGAGAGCTTCTCGCCCAGGTACGCCTCCGCGTCCGCCTTGATCTTGCGGAGGATCATCGCGGAAATCTCCGGGGGCGTGTAGTCCTTCCCGTCGATCTTCACCTTGTAGTCCGTCCCCATCTTCCGCTTGATCTGCATGATCGTCTTCTCGGGGTTCAGGACGGCCTGGCGCTTCGCCGGCTCGCCGACCAGGATCCCGTCCTTCGTGAAGGCGACGACGGACGGGAACATCTTCCCGCCGTAGGCGCTGCCTTCCGCGCTCGGGATGATCTTCGGCGTTCCCCCTTCCATGTACGCCCCTTCCGAATTCGTGGTGCCGAGGTCGATTCCGATAATCTTAGCCATTGGCCTCACCTCCGCCGTTGACGACGATGACTTGCGCGGGTCGCAACACCCGCTCGTGGTAGCGGTACCCTTTGCGCACGACTTCCTTCACGACGCCTTCTCTTGAACCTTTGTCTGGGACCCGTTGGACGCAGTCCATGAGGTACGGGTCGAATGGGAGCCCGAGGGCGGGGACCTCTTGGAGCCCGGCGGCCTGGAGCGCCTTCTGGAGGTTGCCCCGGACCATCCGGACGCCTTCCCCCGCGCGGCCGTCCAGCTTCGCGACCGCGGCGTCGAGTTCGTCGAGGACCGGCAGGAGGCGGGCGAGGAGGGTCTCTTGGGCGAACTTCAGGATCGTCTCCGTGTCGCGCTCGGCCCGCTTGCGGTAGTTCTCGAACTCCGCCTGGAGGTACTTGAGCCGAGTGAGGAGCTCCTCGTTCTCGCGGCGCAACTCCGCGACCTCGTCCCGACTCGCCGGCGGCACGGGCGGCTCGGCCGCGGCACGCTCTTCGCGTTGCACGGCGGGCGTCTCTTCCGCCATCCTACGGACCCCTCCGCACCCGTACCCTGTGCCCGCGCCGTCGCGGGAGAGTCACGTCGAGCACGCCGTTCCGATACGTCGCCGTCACGGCTTCCGGTTCGACGGAGTGCGCGAGATCCATATCCCGATGGAAGACGCGGCCGTCCGCCATCAGTGCATGAACAGTCAACCGCGTGTCCGTCGTCGTGACCTCGAGGGTCTCCCTCGATGCGCCGGGAAGCTCGAGCGTGACGTAGATCCGGGCCGGCGTCACGACGACGTCGACGGCGCCCGCCTCGACGGGTCGCTCGTCTGCGACCGCGGAGGGAGGCCCGAGGACCGGGACCCGGGTCGCCGCCACGGCGGGGAGGCTGCGGTGCGCGTCGAGGCGCCTCAGGAGGCGGCCGACGTCACCGGTAAAGCCTTCGCCCTCGTCCGACGGTTGGGAGACCATCGGGACCACCTGAGGGCCCTTCCGGGGGCCCTCAGAATTCCTCGCCTTCGCCTCCGCCCTCGCCGCCTTCGCCGCCCTTGCCGGGGCCGCCCTTTCCGCCGCCCGCGCCGGCCTTTGCCGCGATGACGTCGTCGATGCGGAGCACCATGACCGCCGCGTCGGTAGCCGAGGAAATCGCCTGGGTGCCGACCCGGATCGGCTCGATCACGTTCTCCTTCTTCATGTCGGAGACTTTGCCCGTGAAGACGTTGATCCCAGCGTACTTGTTGCCCTTCTTATGCTCCTTGCGAAGCTCGATCAGGATGTCGATCGGGTCCAGGCCCGCGTTCTCGGCGAGGGTCCGCGGGATCGCTTCGACGGCGTCCGCGAACGACTCGATCGCGATCTGCTCCCTCCCGCCAACGGTCGAGGCGTGGTCGCGCAGGGCCAGGGCGATCTCCGTCGCGCTCGAGCCGCCGCCCGTGATCACCTTGCCGTCCTCGATCGCGACCGCGACGACGCTCGTCGCGTCCTCGAGGGACCGCTCGACCTCGTCGACGACATGCTCCGTGCCGCCCCGAATGAGGATCGACATGGCCTTCGGGTTCTTGCAACCGGTCACGAACGTCATCTCGTCCTCGCCGATCTTCTTCTCGTAGACGAGCTTGGCGTACCCGAGGTCGTCCTTGGAGAGCTCGTCGAGCTTCGTGACGACCTTGCCGCCCGTCGCCTTCGCGAGCTTCTCCATGTCGGACTTCTTGACGCGGCGCACGGCGTAGATGTTCTCCTTCGCGAGGTAGTGCTGCGCGAGGTCGTCGATGCCCTTCTGGCAGAAGATGACGGTCGCGCCGCTCTTCTTGACGATGTCGACCATGCGCTTCAGCATCGATTCCTCCTCGTTGAGGAACGCCTGGAGCTGCGCCGGGTCGGTGATCTCGATCTTCGCGTCGATCTCGGTCTTCTTGACCTCGAGCGCCGCGTCGACGAGGGCGATCTTCGCCTCCTTGACTTCGGACGGCATGCCGGGATGCACGCGCTCCTTGTCGATGATGACGCCGTCGACGAGCGATGTGTCCGCGATCGAGCCGCCCTGCTTCTTCACGACTTGGATGTTGTCATCGTCCACGAAGTAGGAGTTGTCCGCGCGCTGCTCCGCGACGGTGGAGACGGCCTTCACGGAGATGTCGGCCAAGAGTTCCTTGTGGCCGCTGGACGACTTCGAGGACATCGCGGTCATCGCGACCTTCTTCAGGATGTCCGCGTCCTTGATCGAGATTTTCATCGCGACCTTCTCGAGGACCTCGCGGGCCTTCTCCGCGGCCTGCCGGTACCCGGCCGCGATGACGGTCGGGTGGATGTTCTGCTCGATCAGGTCTTCGGCCTTCTTGAGCAGCTCGCCCGCCAGGATGACGGCCGTCGTCGTGCCGTCGCCGGCTTCCTCGTCTTGGGTCTTCGCGACCTCGACGAGCATCTTGGCGGCCGGATGCTCGATGTCGATCTCCTTGAGGATCGTCACGCCATCGTTCGTGATGACGACGTCCCCGAGGCTGTCGACGAGCATCTTGTCCATCCCCCGCGGCCCGAGGGTCGACCGTACCGCGTCGGCGACCGCTTTGGCGGCCGCGATGTTGTTGAACTGCGCTCCCTTGCCGCGATCGCGGCGCGTGCCTTCTTTCAAAACGAGTATCTGGGTCCCTGCTGGCATCATGGATGTTCCTCCGAAATCCGGATTCGGGGTCCCGCCTATGTCGAGACTTCTATATAAGGATAACGAGCCGTGGGCCCGTCCCTCGGACGGCGACTGCCGGCTTGCCTCGGACTCCCATAATTCTATATCGGGAGAGGCGGTAGGTCGGCCCGTGAAGGGGATTCTCCTCGAGGCGGCGGACGCAGTCCAGCATGCCGTCGCGGCGATGCAGGGAAACCCAGGGGACGTCGTGGGACGCGGTGCGGACGGCGGTCCGAGCGCCCGCATCGACCAGGTCGCCGAAGAGGCGGTCCTCCGCGTCCTCGACTACGAAGGGGCCTCCCTGAACGTCCTGAGCGAGGAGGCCGGCTTCATCGAACGCGGGGGGCAGGCGACCCTTGTCCTCGATCCGATCGACGGGACCCACAACGCGCTTCGCGGCGTCCCCGCCTATTCGGTCTCCCTCGCCATCGGCCACGAACGCCTGAGCGACGTGCAGGAGGCGCTCGTCCGGGATCTCGTCTCCGGGGCGACGTACTATGCGGCGAAGGGAGGCGGCTCGCTCTTGAACGGGAGCCCGATCCGCGTGCGCCCGTACGATCCGGCGGACGCCCTCGTCAGCGTGTACCTCGGAACGAACGCGGCTCCCGATGCGTCGCGGATCGCGAGCCTCGCGCGTCGCGTGCGCAACCTCGGCGCCGCATCGCTCGACCTTTGCCTCGTCGCGCGAGGGGCAGCGGACATGTACTACATGCACAGCGCCGTCGTCGAGACGAAGCTCCGCGCGGTCGACATCGCCGGGGGCACGCTCATCGTACGGGAGGCGGGCGGTTTCGTCCTGGACTTGGGCGGCCGCGACCTCGAACTGCCCCTGAGCCCGACGGCCCGAACCGATCTCGTGGCGGTCGGGGACCGCCGCGCGTGGGAGTCGATCCGATGAAATTGGGCATCACCGCGAACCCGCACATCCCGAGCGCCCTCGAAGCGGCGAAGCAGGTCCTCGCGCGGCTCGAGCCGAAACAGGACGTCCTCCTCGAACCGGAGCTGGCTCGGGCCCTCGACCGCAAGGGCCAGCCGCTCGCCCACATGCGGGCGGACGTCGTCCTGGCGATCGGCGGGGACGGCACGATCCTGCGGGCCCTCCAACTCTGCGATTCGAAGGTCCTCGGCATCAATTCGGGCTCCCTCGGCTTCCTCGCCGAGGTGAATTCGAACGAGGCGGACGCCTACCTGGACCGGGTCTTGCGGGGCGACTACAAGGTCGAGGAACGCATGCGGCTCAAGGTCACCGTCGACGGTGAGCGGATGTTCGACTGCACGAACGAGGCGGTCGTCCATACGGCACAGATCGCGAAGATCCGGCACTTCGAAATCCGCCTCGACGATGAAGTCGTGGAACGGGTCCGCGCGGATGGTCTGATCGTCGCGACCGCGACCGGCTCGACGTCCTACTCGATGTCGGCCGGCGGCCCGATCGTCGATCCTCGGGTCGACGCCATCATCGCGACGGCGATCGCTCCCTTCAAGCCGGCGTCCCGTCCGCACGTCTTCCCCGCGACGTCGGTGGTCCACGTGCGCTTGGTGAAGCCGAAGGAGTGCCTGCTCGTAATGGACGGCCAGCACGAGTCCGCCCTCAAGGGCACGGAAGACGTCGCCCTCACCGGCTCCGAGCGCCGCGCGAAACTCGTCCGGTTCCGGGACGACTTCTACCGACGCATTGAGGAGAAGCTGTCCCGTCAGTGAGACGATCCATGAAACCCGTTACCGCCATCGCCCGGAAGACCCTTCGGATGATCCTCGAGGCGTCCCGGGACATGTACCCGCACGAGTTCGGCGCCATCCTGCGCGCGGAGGAGGGCACGATCACGGAACTGATCCTCGTCCCCGGGACGATCAGCGGCAAGCGCCACGCGATCTTCCAGCTCCACACCCTCCCCGCGGACTTCTCCGTCGTCGGCACGGTCCATTCCCATCCGAGCGGCGTCTACGAGCCGTCGGACGAGGACCGCGCCTTGTTCAACAAGTTCGGCGGCATCCACCTCATCGTCGGCCATCCCTTCTCTGAGACGGCATGGGCGGCGTGGACGAACAAAGGGGCACGGATCCCGCTCAAGGTCGTGCCGTGACGTCGTCGGAGCCGTCCGCGATCGAGCGGTACAGGGCCTCCACCTGATCCGTCACGCGCTCGATGCCGAACGACGCGACGACCTTCTCTCGCCCGCGCCGTCCCATCGCCTGCCGGGCCTCCGGATCCTCGAGGAGCCCGCGAATCTTTTCCGCCAAATCCTGCGCGTTCAGCGGATCCGCGAGCAGGCCTTCCTTCCCGTTCTCGATTACTTCGCGGACGCCGGGGATGTCCGCCACGACCACGGGCTTTCCGGTCGCCATCGCCTCGAGGGCGACGATCCCGAACGCCTCGAGGCGCGAGACGCTCGGTAGCACGAAGACGTCGCACGCCGCGTAGAGCCGTGGGAGGCCGTCCTCCGAGACCCGGCCGACGAAGCGGAGCCGACCGTCGACCCCGAACGTGGCGGCGAGCCCCTTCATCGCGGGGAGGAGAGATCCGTCCCCCGCGACGAGGAACCGTGCATCGGGGACGTACCGGGCCGCCTCGATGAACTGCTCGATCCCTTTGTGCGGCTCGATCCGTCCCACCAGCAGGACGACTTTCTCGTCGGGCGAGAGGTTCAGCGTCTTCCGGACCGGCGACGGATCGACGTCCGGCCGAAAGCGGCGATGGTCCACGGCGTTCGGGATCACGGCCGGATTGTGCTTCCACACCGCACGGCTCGTCGCGGCGTACGTGCGCGTGGTGACGACGACCTTCGTCGCTCGGTCGAGGGTGGAGGCCCCGAGGCTCCGGCGGTACACCGACTCCAGAAGGATGCCGAACGCGGAGGGGATCTCGACGTCGCAATGGTACGTGACGACGGACGGGGCCCCGCGTGCGGCCGCGACGGACGTCGCGTAGTGGGCGGCGAGCGGCGGAGGGAAGTGCCCATGGAAGACGTCCGTCTCGAGCGTCCGCAATCTCGCCCGCATCTTCGGGGCGATGGGGGTCCTCATGACGATCGCCCGGGGCTTGACGCGGACCACGCGGAATCCGTCCATCGACTCTTCCTCGGGGAGCGACGGGTCGTGTCGCGTCGTGACCACGGTGACGTCATGGCCGCGGGCTGCGAGCTCCGTCGAGAGCGCCCGCACGTGGCTTTCGACGCCGCCGAGATGAGGATAGAACCACGGTGCGACTTGGGCGATCCGCACGCCCCCACCTCAGAAAATCCGGCTCCGGGGAGCGATGTTGCCCCGCGCATGCGCGCCGGGCCCGATGAACGACTCCTCTCCGACGATCGTGCCCGCGTCGATCGACGCGTTGATGCCGACTTTCACGTCGTCCCCCATGATCACGCCGAGCTTCCGCAACCCCGTGTCGACCTCGACCCCCCGCCACACGACCTTGACCGGCGCCTCGTCGAGACGGAGATTCGCCACCTTCGTGCCTGCGCCGAGGTTGCACCGTTCGCCCAAGATGCTGTCCCCGACGTAGTTCTGGTGAGGCACGTGCGCGGACGCCATCAAGATCGAGTTCTTGACTTCGCACGCGCTGCCGACTTTCGCGTTCGGCCCGATCGACGTCGCCGGCCGGACGTAGCAGTTCGGCCCGATCTCCGCCCCCGCGCCCACAATCGCCGGGCCTTCGATGTACGCGCCTTTGCGGACGCGCGCGTCTTCCTCGACCGCGACCTCCCCCACGAGGGTCGCGCCCGCATCGACGTCGCCGTGGTTCGTGCCCTTGAGGGACGCGAGGAGCGCCGCATTCGCCCGGAGGAGGTCCCACGGCCTGCCGACGTCGATCCAGTCACCCGGAATCCGAAACCCGTAGACATCGCGCGCCGCCATCAGCGCTCGGATCGTATCCGTGATCTCGTATTCGCCGCGCTGCGACCTCGGCGTCTTGTCGATCAGCGGGAAGATGTCCTCGTCGAAGATGTAGATGCCCGCGTTGATCAGGTTCGATGTCGGCCGACGCGGTTTCTCCTCGAGTCCGACGACTTTGCCGTCGCCCATCTCGACGACGCCGAACGCCCGAGGGTCCGGCACCTCGGCGAGCGCCATCACGGGACCCCGGACGGCGCGATGATGCGCGATCATCGCCGGGAGCACGTCGCGGGACACGACGACGTCCCCGTTCACGCTCAAGAACGGACCGTCGACGTGGTCGCGCATCCGACCGAGCGCGTGTGCCGTACCGAGCCGCTCCGCCTGCTCCTCGTAGGCGATCGAGAGGCCGAGCGCCTCGCCGTCCCCGAAACTCTCCCGAATCCGGTGGCCCTGCCATCCGATCAAGATCGCCACCTCCGAGATGCCAGCGGCCCGCAGCGCATCGAGCGTGTGCCGCAAGAACGGCTTGCCCGCCACCGGTAGTAGCGGTTTGGGAAGGTTGGCCGTGAGAGGGCGCATCCGCGTTCCCTCGCCGGCCGCGAGGATGACGGCCTTCATGCGGCGGCGCCTTTCGCGCTCGATAGGACCGTAGAATATATCTCCTTTGCTCTGGCGTCATCGCGCGACTCGGCGAGGACGCGAATTTTCGGTTCTGTCCCGGAGAAACGGACGAGCGCCCATCCGTCGTCGAACTGGAGACGCCAACCGTCGACCGTCGTCACGTCCGAAGCGAGCGACCGCATCGCGGAGTCGAGACGGGCCTCGATTGCACGCCGCTTCGAGGCGTCGTACCCGATCGCACCGCGGATCACCGGATACCGCGGGATCCCGCGCACGAGCGAGGCGAGCGGGTTCTCCGCGACCAGCGAGACGAGGCGCGCGGCGGCGTACATCCCGTCCGGGCAGTACGAGGCCTTAGGGAAGATCCACGTCCCGGACGGCTCGCCGCCGAAGTCCGCTCCGCGGCGCTTGAGCTCGGCCGCGACGTACACGTCGCCGACGCGCGTCCGCCAAATCGTTGCCTTCGGGAGCAGGTCCTCGAGCACCATCGACGCATCGACGGGGACGACGAGACCCCGCCGCACCTCGCGCTTCGCGAAGAGGACCAGCAACGCGTCGCCGCCGACGAAACGGCCCTCGTGGTCCACCGCCACCATCCGGTCCCCGTCGCCGTCGTGGGCGATGCCCAGGTCCGCCTTCGCGGCCGGCACGGTCGACATGAGCAATCGAAGATTCTCTTCCGTGGGCTCCGGATCGCGCCCCGGGAAATGGCCGTCCGCCTGCGCGTTCAACGCGACGACGTCACAGCCCATCCGGCGGAGGAGGTGGGGCGTGATTGTCGACGTCGCCCCACATCCGCAATCGACGAC